>JAAYAO010000235.1 GCA_012719335.1 Propionibacterium sp.
CCACGTGATCAACTACGAGTGCCCCGATGACGACAAGACCTACGTGCACCGAATCGGACGCACCGGCCGGGCCGGCGCCACCGGGGTGGCGATCACCTTCGTCGACTGGGCCGACACCACCCGGTGGAAGGTCATCAACAAGACCCTGAACCTCGACTTCGACGAGCCGGTGGAGACCTACTCCACCTCACCGCACCTGTTCACCGACCTGAACATCCCCACCGACGCGCGCAGCCGCCTGGTCGACGCCAAGGCACCCGCTCGCGAGGAGGGTCGGGAGCGTCCGCGCACCCCGCGTCCCAAGTCGAACCGCAACCGCCGCCGCACCCGACACGGGGTGGTCGGTGACGAGGCGAAGGCGCCGGCCACCGACAAGCCGAAGGCTGATTCCGAGGGGAGCCGGCGGGCCGAGGGGGATGCTCCGCGGCGTCGTCGGCGTCGCCGCAGCCGCAGCGGCGGGCCGTCCGATTCGGCCGGTCGGTCCTCGGGCGATTCGGCCTGATTTCCCGTCCGGGCCGCGCCCGGGTTTACTGTGATGCCATGACCGATCTTCAACCAACGCCGATGGAGTTGGACCTCGAGGACGGTGCCACCCTGTCCATGCTCGTGGCATCGCCGGACGACCCCCGCGGCCTGGTGGTGCTGATTCACGGGTTGACCGGCAGCAAGGAGGACTTCGCCACGATGCTGCCGTACCTGGCCGAGGCCGGGTACACCGCGGTCGCCTACGACCAGCGCGGCCACCACGAAACCGACGCCGAGGGGCCGTTCTCGCTGCCCCAACTGGCGCAGGACGCGGCCACCGTGGCACATGCCTTCACCACCGACCTGGATTCGATCGTGCACCTGGTCGGGCACAGTTTCGGTGGCGTGGTGGCCACCGAGGCGGTGCTGACCGACCCGCACACCTGGACCACCATGACCCTGCTCTGCTCCGGGCCGGCCGGGCTGCCCGGCAACCCGTGGGTGGAGGGGCTGCGCTCCCTGCTGGCCGAGGGCAAATCGATGGCCGAGATCTTCCGGGCCCGCCGCGCCGCCGACCCCACCCCCCTGCCGGAGGACCGGGCCGAGTTGTTGCGTCGCCGGTTCCTGGCCAGCGACCCCGAGGCCCTCGACGAGATGGCCAAGGCCCTGTTGAACGCCCCCGACCGTTTGCAGCAACTGGTCGACAGCGACGTGCAGTGCTTCGTGGTGTTCGGCGAGGACGACGACATGTGGCCGCTGGAGGTGCAGCGGGCCGCGGCCGACGCCTTCGGCACCGAACCGGTGGTGATCCGCGATGCCGGTCACCAGCCGGGGGTCGACCAGCCGAAGGCCACCGCCAAGGCTATCGTGCGGCACTGCGCCTACCTGGACTGACGCGTCGGCGACAACCGATTACTTCTCGGTAGGATCCGGGGCATGCATTGTCGACTCGGCATGCTTCACTGTGTGCATATCTGGACCGAAGACGAGGAATGAGGCATGCGGATAGCCCTGTTGTCCTACCGGACGAAGGAACACAGTGGTGGCCAGGGCGTCTATGTTCGCCAGCTCAGCACCGGTTTGGCCGAACTCGGACACCGGGTTGAGGTGTTCTCCGGTCAGCCCTACCCGCAGAACCTGGACGAGCGGGTGACGGTGACCCGGGTGCCCAGCCTCGACCTGTACCGCGAACCCGACCCCTTCCGGGTGCCGAAACCCGGCGAGTACCGCGACCTGATCGACGTCCAGGAGTACGCGATGAGCGGGTTGACCGGTGCCTTCGCCGAACCGCTCACCTTCTCCAAGCGGATCGCCCGGATCATGCGCCGGCGGGCCGCGGAGTTCGACATCGTGCACGACAACCAGTGCCTGGGCAGTGGCCTGCTGGAACTGGTCGAACACGGCGTGCCGTTGGCGGCCACGATCCACCACCCGATCACCCGCGACCGCCGGGTCGAACTCGAAGCCGCACCCTGGTGGAAGAAGCCGTCGGTGGCCCGCTGGTACTCCTTCGTGCGGATGCAGGCGCGGGTGGCCCGCCGGATCCCGATTCTGATCGGGGTCTCGCAGGTCTCGGTGAACGACACCGTGCAGGACTTCGGGCTGCGGCCCGAACAGTTCCGGGTGGTGCCGTTGGGTGCCGACATCTCGGTGTTCCACCCCGAGGCCGCCGCCCGGCGCGTCCCGGGCCGGATCGTGTGCGTGGCCAGTGCCGACAACCCGTTGAAGGGTGTCGATCACCTGCTGGACGCGGTCGCGAAGCTGCGGGTGGAACGTCCGGTGGAGTTGCAGTTGGTCTGCAAACTCAACCCCGAGGGCAGCACCCGGCGCCGGATCGAGGAGTTGGGCATCACCGACATCGTGCACGCCAGCAACGGCCTGAGCGACGCCGAACTGGCCGCCCTGTTGGCCTCGGCCGAGGTGGTGGCGGTGCCCTCGATGTACGAGGGTTTCTCGCTGCCGACCGTCGAGGCCCTGGCCTGCGGCACCCCGGTGGTGGCCAGCAATGCCGGCGCATTGCCCGAGGTGCTCGGCACCGACGGGACGCAGGGCACCCTGGTGCCGCCCGGTGACGTCGAGGCCCTGGTGCAGGCCCTCGGTGAACTACTGGACGACCCGGAGCGTCGCGCCCGGATGGGGGCCGCGGCCCGGCAGCGTGCGGTGCAGACCTTCAGTTGGACCGCGGTGGCCGCCCGCACCGTGGACGCCTATGCCGAGGCCGCCGAAGCCGCCGCCCGGCGCCGGGCCGAGATTCGCCGCACCCGAAAGGTTGCCCATGCTGACCGTTGATTTCGACCGGCTCGGGGTACGTCCGGGCACGTCCTTCCTCGATGTCGGGGCCGGGCAGGGCCGGCATTCCTTCGAGGCCCTGCGCCGCGGCGCACATGTGGTGGCCTTCGACCTGAACGCCGACGACCTGGCCGATGTGGACGAGATGTTCACCGCGATGGTCGACGAGGGTGAGGCCCCCGAGGGCAGCAGCGCCCGGGTACAGCAGGGCAATGTGTTGGAGATGCCGTTCGCCGATGGCTCCTTCGAGGTGGTGTTGGCCTCCGAGATGCTCGAGCACGTGCCCGATGACGAGGGGGCGATCGCCGAGATCGTCCGGGTCGCGGCCCCGGGCGCCACGGTCGCGGTGACCGTGCCGACCTGGTTGCCGGAGCGGATCTGTTGGGCCCTGTCGACCGAGTACCACAGCAACGAGGGTGGCCACATCCGCATCTACCGAGCCGGTGAGCTGCGCGCGAAACTCGAGGCGGCCGGCCTGGTGCACACCGGCACGTCCCATGCCCATGCGCTGCATTCGCCGTACTGGTGGTTGAAGTGTGCGGTGGGCGTGCACAACGAGAACCATCCGCTGGTGCAGCAGTACCACCGGCTGCTGGTGTGGGACATGTTGCAGGCCCCGGCGCTGACCCGCACGGCCGTGAAGGTGCTCGACCCGCTGATCGGCAAGTCGGTGGTGCTCTACCTGCGAAAGCCCGTCTGAGCGATGGTCGCCCACCAGTTGCCGGTGCTGCCGGGCATCCTCACTTCGGCGCAACTGCGTCGCACCGCGAATGCGACCGTGCGCACCCAGTTGCCGTCCGGGGCGATCCCCTGGTTTCCCGGTGGCCATGTCGACCCCTGGGATCACGTACAGGCGGCGATGGGCCTGTCGGTCACCGGACGTCACGCCGAGGCGGCCCTGGCCTACGAATGGCTGCGTCTGCAGCAACGCCCGGACGGCAGCTGGCCGGCCAAGTTCGTCGGCAACCGGGCGGTGGAACACCACACCGACGCGAACTTCTGCGCCTACCTGGCCACCGGGGTGTGGCACCACTGGACGATCACCGGCGCTGACCGCTTCCGGGCCCGGATGTGGCCCACCGTACGCCGCGCGATCGACACCGTGCTCGGCCTGCAATCGAAGCAGGGGGCGATCGCCTGGGCCCGGGATGTGGACGGTGCACCGGCCGAGGAGTACCTGGTCACCGGTAACGCCAGCATTCACCTGAGCCTGCGGTGTGCCGCGGCGCTGGCCGAGGCCCAGGGTGTCGACCCCGGCGCGTGGTTGGCCGCGGCCGCCCGGCTGCGGCACGCGCTGGACGAGCACCCCGAGCTGTACACCCCCAAGACCCGCTACTCGATGGACTGGTACTACTTGGTGCTGGGTGGTTCGTTGCCCGCCGAGGTCGCCGCGGCCCGGATCGATGCCCGCTGGGACGACTTCGTGGTGGACGGGCTGGGCATTCGCTGCGTCGACGACCACCCGTGGGTGACCGGTGCGGAAACCTGCGAACTGGTGTTGGCGCTGACCGTGGTGGACCGGCCCGATGCCGCGCGCACGTTGCTGGCCGACATGCAACATCTGCGCGATGAGGAAACCGGTCATTACTGGACCGGGCTGGTGTTCAGTGACGGCAAGCGCTGGCCGGTCGAGGTGTCGACCTGGACGGCGGCGACCGTGTTGCTGGCCGCCGACGCGATTACCGCAACCACTCGTGCCTCGGGATTGTTCCGGGGCGACGGATTGCCCTCGGGCACGATCGAAGGAGCCTGTGCATGTCGAGCATCGCGAGCTTGTCGGAGGATCTGGTCGATCTGGTCGACCGGGTGAAGGGGTTCATGCCCGAGGCCGAGGGCATCGCCCTGCACGCCGCGGCGCAGAGCTACTTCACCGGTGGGGTCGGCGTGGAGATCGGCAGCTACTGCGGCAAATCGTCGGTGTACCTGGGTGATGCCGCCCGGTTGCGGGAGTCGACCCTGGTCACCATCGACCACCACCGGGGTTCGGAGGAGCATCAGGCCGGCTGGGAGTACCACGACCCGTCCCTGGTCGGGGCGGACGGGCGTTTCGACACCGTCGGCGAGCTGCGGCACACCCTGGCCGAGGCCGAACTGGAGGACGTGGTGGTGCCGATCATCGGCCGCTCCGCCCGGATCGCGACCTGGTGGAACACCGAACTCGACCTGGTGTTCATCGACGGCGGCCACACCGAGGAGGCCGCCCGGGCCGACTACGAGGGCTGGGCCCGCTGGGTACGCGTCGGCGGCGGACTGATCACCCACGACGTCTTCCTCACCGAGGACGAGGGTGGCCAAGCACCGCACCGCATCTTCCGGGCCGCCCTGGATTCCGGAGAGTTCGCCGAAGCCGCCGAAGCCGGCTCCCTGCGCGTCCTGGAACGCATCAAACCCAGCCCGAGCAACGGCTGATACTCGCTTTCTCGTCGCGCCTCGGCACCGGCACCCGGGCAACCGCACTTCATGGTTTCGACACGGATCGCTACGCGATCCTGCTCAACCAGCGTGGGTGACGTTCCACGTCGGTCGAGCAGTCCGCCCGCCACGTCGGTTGAGCAGGCCGCAAAGCGGCCGTGTCGCCTGTACTGAGCGTGTCGAAGTGAAACCAGTGGCGCACCGCAACAGAACCCCAACGCTGACTGAGCCTGCCAGGCCCGCCACGTCGGTTGAGCAAGCCGCGAAGCGGCCGTGTCGCCTGTACTGAGCGTGTCGAAGTGAAACCAGTGGCGCATCGCAGCAGAACCCCCGGCAAGTCCTCAGCCGATCCGGTGCCGGATCTCCTCCCAGACGTCGGGGTCGGTGAGGTTGCAGCCGAGCTCGTGCTCGTACTTGCCGATGCCGTGGTAATCGCTGGAGCCGGTGGTCAGCACCCCGGCTTCGGCCGCCAGCTCGCGCAGATGTGCCCGTTGCGCCGGGTCGTGGTCGTTGTGGTCGACCTCCCATCCGGCCAGGCCGGCGGCCACGAAGCCGCGCAGCGTGTCGGCGTCCAGCACCTCCCGGGAGCCCCGTCCCCAGGGGTGGGCGATCACCGGGAGCCCACCGGCGGCCCGCACCGCCGCGATCGCGGCGGCGACCCCCGGGGCCCAGCGCTTCACGTAGGCGGGGCCGGTGTCGGAGAGGTACCGGTCGAAGGCCTCCTTGCGGTCGGCCACGTACCCGGCCTCGACCAGCGCATCCGCCACGTGCGGACGCCCCAGGGAGGGCGCATCGCCCTGCATCCGGCGCACCTGCTCCTCGGTGACCGGCACGCCGAGATCGGCCAGCTTCGCCAGCATCGCCGCCAGCCGGCCGGCCCGGCCACCCCGGATGCCGTGCAGCATCGCGGCCAACTCCGGGTGTTCGGGGTCGACCCCGTAGGCCAGCAGGTGCACGCTGCGCCCCCGGTGGCTGGTGGAGATCTCGATGCCGGGCACGAACTCCACCCCGACCTCGTCGGCGGCCGCGGCAGCCTCGGCCCATCCCACGGCGGTGTCGTGGTCGGTCAGCGCCAGCACATCCAGGCCCAACCGGGCGGCCCGGCGGAACAACTCGGTCGGGGTATCGGTGCCGTCGGAGCAGTTGGTGTGACTGTGGAGGTCGATGCGCACATGGTGACCTTAGCGTCCGGCCCCGTTGGGGCGTCGTGCATCATTGACCCCATGGACATCACCTCCCGCCTGGAGTTCCCCGCCGCCCCCGAGCAGGTCTTCGATCTGCTGCTGAATCGCGACTTTCTGATCGACGTGTGCAAGGCGGGAGGTGCCACCGACTTCGACGTCACCGTCGACGGCACGCGCACGATCAGCCGGCGCACCCTGCCGGCCCCCGAGATGGCCCGGACCTTCACCGGTTCGACCATCACCATCACCGAGGACATCACCTGGGGTGGGGCCGAGCCCGACGGCGGCCGGGTCGGTGATCTGGTGCTGACCGTGGACGGGCAGCCGGCGAAGATGACCGGCACCGTGACCCTGGCCCCCAACGGTTCGGCCAGCACGGTCACCATCAACGGTGACCTGAAGGTGAACATCCCACTGCTGGGCAAGAAGCTCGAGAAGTCGGCCGCCCCGGCGATCTACGACGGCATCAAGGTGCAACAGGACGTCGGCAACCGCTGGTTGGCCGGCAGCAACTGATTCGGAGGCTCCGATGGCACGCACAGTCGCCACCAACACCCCGGTGGACCTGACCGAACTGCTGGACTTCGTCCGACCCCGGCACCGGA
>JAAYAO010000236.1 GCA_012719335.1 Propionibacterium sp.
ATCCGCTGCGTGATCGAGGGCCCGACCGGGGAGCAGCACGGTGAGGGCGGCCGGTTCGTCGCCCAGGACGGCACCACCGCCGACCTGATCTTCTCCGTGGGCCGGGTGCTGTCCGACCTGTCCCGCGCCGTCACCCTCTACCCCGGCGACATCGTCTTCACCGGCACCCCCGCCGGCGTCGGGATGCCGCAGGGCATCTACCTGCAGCGCGGCGACGTCGTCACCACCTCGATCGAGGGCATCGGCGAGCTGCGCAACCGGATGGTCTGAGACCACCCCGTCGACCGGACGCGCGCGCGTCCGATCAGCTCCCGGTATGCGGCCGGGGCACACCGGCCGCATACCGGGCACCACGCCCGAGCACCACGACAGGCACGGGCACGCACCACCACGACCGCACCCGGGCTGTGCCCTACCCGGAAGTTGATCCAGGAGGACCTGTGCGCCGCGCCAGCAAGACCTTCGTCACCTGCGCCGTGACCGGCTCGATCCACACCCCGACCATGTCGGACCACCTGCCGGTCACGCCGGACGAGATCGCCACCCAGGCCATCGACGCCGCCGAGGCCGGCGCCGCGATCCTGCACCTGCACGCCCGCGACCCGCAGGACGGCCGGCCCTCGCCCGACCCCGAGGTCTTCGCCCAGTTCCTCCCGCGCATCCACGAGGCCACCGACGCCGTCATCAACATCTCCACCGGCGGGTCGACCGCGATGACGGTGGAGGACCGGCTGGCCGCCGCCGCCCGCTTCGAGCCCGAGCTGGCCTCGCTCAACATGGGCTCGATGAACTTCGTCTTCAGCGGGGCGGCGCACAAGTTCGACACCTTCAAGCACGACTGGGAGCGGGACTACCTGCTCGGCAGCGAGGACCGGATCTTCGCCAACACCTTCGCCCAGATCGAGTACAGCCTGCGCGAGCTCGGCGAGAAGCGCGGCACCCGGTTCGAGTTCGAGTGCTATGACGTGGGCCACCTCTACACGCTGGCCCACTTCGTCGACCGCGGCCTGGTCAAGGCGCCCTTCCTGGTCCAGGCCGTCTTCGGCGTGCTGGGCGGGATCGGTGCCGACCACGACAACCTCACCCACATGGTCACCGTGGCCGACCGGCTCTTCGGTGACGACTACCACCTGTCCGCCTTCGCCGCCGGGCGCGCCCAGATGGGCTTCGCCACGCACTCCGCCGTCCTCGGCGGGCACGTGCGGGTCGGCCTGGAGGACAGCCTCTACATCGGCCGCGGCGAGCAGGCCACCAGCAACGCCCAGCAGGTCACCAAGGTCGTCGAGCTGCTCACCGGGCTCGGCCACCAGATCGCCACCCCCGACGAGGTCCGTGACCTGCTCGACCTCAAGGGACGCTCCGCGGTCCGGCTCTGAACCGCCCGGCCCGGCACACCCCATACCCGACCGTCCGCCACCCCGAGACCCCACGACGCACGCCCGAACCCCAGCGCAACCGCACCCCGAGGAGACCCATCATGAGCGTCAACGCAGACGCCGAC
>JAAYAO010000237.1 GCA_012719335.1 Propionibacterium sp.
AGAGCACCGAACCCGGCCACCCGTACCAGGAAGCCGAAGATCAGGGCCACCGCGATCAACAACTCGCCGATCGACAACACCCAGCCGAGCACCTCCGGGTACGGCAGCATCGTGTTCTGCGCGATGAACTGCTGGGTGTCGGCCAGGGCGGTGAGGTGTTGGATGCCGCGGATGAAGAAGATGCCGCCCAGAATCAGGCGGAGCAGGAACAGGCCCAACGACCCGTGCCATCGGTCGGTGGTGCGCAGCGGCACCGAGGCCACCACGGGGGGCGGTTCGGGCGCCGGTCGGGACACCTTGCCCAGGGCCCGGTTGCGTTCGGCTCGCGTGGCCGCGCGGGCCGCGGCGCGTTCGGCCTCCGGGTCGGTTTCCTCGACCGGGGCGTCCGGGTCGACGCGATGGGCGACCGACTCGTCCCCCGGCGCAACCGGGTCGTTGGCCACGGTGTCGTCTTCGTCGCGATACAGGTGGGATCCCCCGGCGGGAGCCCCGCCATCGGCGCCGAGCACCTTCGTCTCCGGGTCCGCGACCTTCGTCCCGCGATCGGACGGCCGACTGTCCGGCCCGTCCAACTCGGCGTTCGACTTCTTCGTGGCATCGTCCCGGCTGAGCACCTGGGTCTCGGGCTCGTCCCCGGTGCGCGGCCCGGTGTCACCGGGCTGGTCGGCGGCGGCCAGGGATTGGGTGCGATCGTCGAGCGTGCCACCGGCAGGGTCGGTGCGGCCGGCGTCCGCGCCCGGATCACCGGTGGAGTCGCTCCCCGCTTCCCGCACCCAGGTCGCCGGCTCGGGCCAGTCCTCACCCGTGCGGGGATCATCTCCGGTCGGCTGGTTGGCCACGGGCTCACACTGATCGGTCACGATGGGTCCCTTTCCTGGGCATAGCTCTGAGCATCATTTTCTCCCCGTGACCACCGGATACCGGGGATGCCGCCCGGAGTTTCGCCGGTTCAGCCGACCAAATGTCGACTTCCAGCGCGGGAGTGCGCCCGTCGGGCTCAGTGCATGCCCGGACGCGCCAGCGCGATCATCAACCGCTCCACCGCCAACAGCGGCGCGACATTGGTTTCCAGCATCGTGCGGCACTCCAGCAACGCATCGACGCGGTGCACCGTGTCCGAGGCGGACGATGATTCGGCCATCTCGGTGAGTTCGCCGTCCATCGTGTTGATCAATCCGGCTCCCGACCCGAGTTGGATGCTCAGCACATCGCGGTACCAGGTGGTCAGTTCGGTGAGTGCCCGGTCGAGGGCGTCGCGTTGCAGCCGTTTGGCCCGTGCGGATTGTTGCTCGGTGAGTTCCTTCAACGCAGCGGCGGCCTGTTTGGGACGGGCTCCCTTGGTGCCGAACCCGAGGGCTTGTTCCAACTCGGCGCGCTCGGTGGCGTCCAGCGTTTCGGTCTGCTGCTTGGCTTCCTCGGCGGCGGCCTTGACCAGTTCGTCCGCGGCGGCCAGGCATTCGGACAGGCCGCGGCTCAGCCGTCCGGGAATCTTCAGGATCTGCCGGCGGCGCTCCCGGGCCTCGGCATCGCGGGCCAGTCGGTTCGCCCGGCCGATGTGCCCCTGTGCGGCGCGTGCCGCCTCATCGGCGAGTTCGGGGTCGATGCCGCGCTCGATCAGCAGACCGGTGACCGCCGAGGTGCGTGGTGTGGTCAGGTTCAGCGACCGGCAGCGCGAGCGGATCGTGACGCTCACGTCATCGGAGGTGGGGGCGCACAGCAACCAGACCGTGCCGGGGGCGGGCTCCTCGACGCTCTTCAACAGGGCGTCCGCACCCTGATCGGTGACCCGGTCGGCGTCCTCGACCACGATCACCTGCCATCTGCCGAGCACCGGTGACATCGCCGCGCGCCGCACCAGATCGCGGACCTCCTTGACCCCGATCGACAACTGTTCGGTGCGCACCAGGGTGACGTCGGGGTGCGCCCCGGAGAGGGACGTGACACAGGCCTGACATTGCCCACAGCCCTGGTTCTCGCACTGCAACGCCGCCGCGAACGCACGGGCGGCGTTGGAGCGACCCGACCCCGGCGGCCCGGTGATCAACCAGGCATGGCTCATCGCATAGTGACCGCTGCTCACCGCCCGTCGCAGGGTGGTGACCGCGTTCTCCTGCCCCACCAGGTCGGCCCAGACACCGGTCAGCGGGGAGCTCGCAGTCGTGGTCATGGGCCCCAGTCTGCCCGCTGGGTCCGACAGAAGCACCTCCGGGAGTGCGGTGGATCCCCCGGACGGGCCCGTTCGCGCGCCGGCTTGACCGAAGCCACAAGGATGAGCGGTCCCGAAGCCATAATGGCCGCTGCTCGCCCCAGACTCGAGGATCCAGTCATCGCGGAAAACGGACGCCCAATGGGCACCTCCACAGAACGCACGGCAGGCTTCGACACGGCCACTCCGTGACCGGCTCAACCAGCCTCAGGGCGCCGGCCTTGACCGAAGCCACAAGGATGAGCGGCCCCGAAGCCGTAATAGCACGAATCGCTTCGGCGGCCAACTCGCCCATCTCGGCGATCTCTTCGTCCGTAGCCTGCTCGTGGGCCATCGCACGCTCCCCCATCACTCGCACCCGCAGAGCCGCGTGCGGCACCTGGGCGGCGAAGTCAAGGTCGCGAGCCTGC
>JAAYAO010000026.1 GCA_012719335.1 Propionibacterium sp.
CTTCTTCGACGAGGCGCACCTGCTGTTCAAGGACGCATCGAAGGCCTTTCTGGAGGCGATCGTGCAGACCGTCCGGCTGATCCGGTCGAAGGGCGTGGGGGTCTTCTTCATCACCCAGACCCCTTCCGACCTGCCCGACGACGTGCTGGCCCAGCTCGGGTCGCGGGTGCAGCATCAGTTGCGCGCCCACACCCCGCGGGACGCCAAGGCGTTGAAAGCCACCGTGCAGACCTTCCCGACCTCGGCCTACGGCGATCTGGCCGAGGTGCTGCAGAAACTCGGCACCGGTGAGGCCGTCGTCACCGTGATGGACCCGGACGGGGCCCCGACCCCGGTCGCTTGGACGCGGGTCCGGGCACCGCAGGCCTCGATGTCGTCGGTGGATGCGGACGTGCTCGGGCCCGGTATCGCGGGGTCGGCGATGACCACCAAATACGGTCAACAGATCGACCGGGATTCGGCCCACGAGATGCTCGCCCGCAAGGTCGAGGAGGGGGCCCGGGCCGCCGAGGAGGAGGAACGGGCCGCAGCCGAACGTCCGTCCGGGAAACCGGCCGCCGAGCCCCGCCGCACCGGCCGGGCGAAAGCGCAGAAGAGCACCTTTGAGAAGGTCACCGAATCATCGGCGTTCAAACAGTTCGCCCGTTCGGCCGGCCGGGAGATCGTCCGGTCGATCTTCGGGACGGCCCGGCGCCGCTGACTCAGTACACCGGCGCGGGGCCGGCGCTGGTGTCGCTCGCACCGAGGGCGGCGACCCGTTCGGCGATGGCCTGATGCAGTAGGACGGTCTCCCCACCGGCGATCACGAAGGTGAAGCCGAGGTCGCGCGCGGTCGGTACCTCGTCCCAGGTGCCCAGCGCGACACCGCACATCACCCCGGCCTCCCGGCAGATCTCGACGATGCCGCGCAGCACCTCGGCCACCTCCGGCTTGTCGATCAGGTCACCGGCCGACTTCACCTCCATGCCCAGGTCGAGGGACAGGTCGGCGGGGCCGACCAGCACCCCGTAGAGGTCCGGCGTGGCGACGATCTCGGCCAGGTTCTCGTAGGACTCCCGGCTTTCGACCATGATCACGCAGTGGCCGTCGTTGATGCCCTCGGCGGTCACCGACAAGGGGCCGAAGCTGCGGGTGCCCTTGGGTTGGTGCAGACAGGCGCGGACGGCCCGGGAGGCCTCTTCGGCGGTGTCGACGAAGGGGACGATCACCGCGTCGGCACCGGCGTCGAGGGCCTTGCCGATCCGGGCATTGGCCGAGGACGCCACCCGCACCCACAGTTTCGCCGAACCGGGCAGTTTCGTGGTTTGGGAGAGTTCGAGCACGGTGGATTCGGTGACCAGGGAGTGCTGCAGGTCGATCGCGACCATGTCCAGATCGGATCGCAGGGCCGCTCGTCCCAGGCTGGTACCCGCAGTCGACCACCACATGCCATACTTCATCGTGCCTCCCATGAGCGAACCGGGCATCGACGCACCTTCGCGGATGCCTTGCTCCGAAGGTAACCGGGGTCGGGAGGGGGTGGCGCGCCGATTCCGGCTTCGGGAACGCCCGGTCAGAATGTGGCGATCACATCGCGGTTCAGGAATGCTCCGTGCCCGGTACCGGTGTGCCAGCAGGTCATCCCGTTCGATTCGCTGGCGCAGACATAGTGGGCGTAATACACGCTGGTGCCGTACGGAACCTCCATCGCGCCCGGTTCCATGTACAACGCGATGTCGGTCTTCGGGCCCACCACGGGCACGTCGTGCAGGGTCACCCACCAATGCGACCCGAGGTCGGGGTCCGACCCCATCTTCGGGTTGTCCCTCATCGAGGCCACCCCGCAGCCGGCGTAGTCGAAGCCCAGATCGCAGCCGATGTTGCCGGTGGGGGAGAGCAGCACGCCGAACCCGCTGTTCACGGTGGTGAGCTCGACGGCATCGGCCGGCACCGGGCCGCCGGCCGCAGGGTGGGCGCCCTCGGGCAGTCGTTGATCCGGTGGCGGGGGTGGTTCGGGGTCCCGGCGGGGTTGCTCGCGGGGTGGCGGCGGAGGCGGGGTCGGTCGGTCGGACGGCCGGGGCTGCAGGGTGACCTGGGGGTCGGGGTCGTCCGGTTCGGGGGAGGCGGTCGGCGAGGGCTGCTCGGCCGGGGTCGAGGCGGGTGCCGGGACGGCCCGGTCGGCGTCCTGCCCGAGCAGTGAGCACCCCGTCAGGGCGATGGCGATGCCGATCAGGACGGCTTCGAGTCGTGGCTTCATGGCTGACCTCCGGTGCGTCTATCCAGACACTCTCGCGTGGACCATCCGGGAATCCATCGGCCATGAGGGGTCACCTTCGCCGGCGGGTGACATGTCGATAAGAGGTCTGGAAACCCTGTTTATTACAGGCTAAGCGTGGATAAACATCCTGTCATGGCCATTACACGAAGCTCAGCCCCCGCCACGGGCAACTCGAAGCTACGGTCCCGCGACGCGCGCTGGTGGGTCGCGCTGATCCTGGTGCTCGTCGGGTCCTTCGGCGTGCTCCTCTACATGGGGCAACAGATCAACCAACACAAACCACCCATCCCGGCCCAGGTGGTCGACACCGACGGCACGGAACTCTTCACCGGGGACGACATCGTCGACGGCCAGAAGATCTGGCAATCCATCGGTGGGCAACAGATCGGTTCGGTGTGGGGACACGGCGCCTATGTCGCCCCAGACTGGACCGCCGATTGGCTGCACCGCGAAATCCTCTTCGTCCTGGACGAGTACGCCGGCAGTGCGGGCTTCGACTCCCTGGGGGTCGAGGAGCAGGCCGCCCTGCAGGCCCGGATGAAACAGGTCATCCGCACCAACACCTACGACCCGGACACCGAAACGGTCACCCTGGCGCCCGAGCGGGTCGGCGCCTGGCGGGCGAACACCGAGCACTACTCGCAGATCTTCGCCGAGGGTCATGAGCCCTATGCCATCCCGGCCGGCACCCTCACCAACACCGAGCAACTCGAGAAGATGTCGGCTTTCTTCTGGTGGTCGTCCTGGGCGGCGTCGACGAACTCGCCCGACTCCGACATCACCTACACTCAGAACTGGCCGCACGAACCCCTGATCGACAACGTGCCGACCACCACCAACATCCTTTGGTCGATCATCTCCATCATCCTGCTGCTGCTCGGCATCGCCGGCATGGTCTGGTACCACAACGCCCACTCCGGCGATGACGAGATCACCGAGGACGTGCCCACCAAGGACCCGCTGCTGGGATACCAGCCGACCCCCTCGCAGAAAGCCACCCTGAAGTACTTCTTCGTGGTCGGTGGTCTGTTCGTGATGCAGATCGCGGTCGGCATTCTCACCGCCCACTACGGCGTCGAGGGCGGCGCGCTGTACGGCATCCCGATCGATGAATTCCTGCCCTATGCGGTGGTGCGCACCTGGCACACCTCGCTGGGCATCTTCTGGATCGCGACCGCCTGGCTGGCCACCGGCCTGTTCGTCGCCCCGGCGGTGGGCGGCCGGGAACCGAAGTACCAACGCCTCGGGGTGAACGTGCTCTTCGTCGCCCTGATCGTGGTGGTGCTCGGGTCGATGATCGGGCAGTGGTTGTCGATCCTGGGCAAGATGGGCCACGGACGGGCGCTGAACTGGTGGCTCGGCACCACCGGGTACGAGTACCTCGACCTGGCCCGCACCTGGCAGATCGCCCTGTTCATCGGGTTGGTGCTCTGGCTGTTCCTGATGGTGCGGGCGCTGTGGCCGGCCCTGAAGCGGGCCAGGACCCCCGAGGGCAACCACCCCACCGAGGAGGCCCCGCTGGCCGCCGGGTCGCAGCGCACCCTGGTGCTGATGTTCGTGATGTCGTGCGTGGCGATCACCGGCTTCTTCGGAGCCGCCTTCGGCATGGGCCACGACACCCATCTGTCGATCACCGAGTACTGGCGCTGGTGGGTGGTGCACCTGTGGGTGGAGGGCTTCTTCGAGGTCTTCGCCACCGTGGTGATCGCCTTCCTGCTGGTGCGTCTCGGCCTGCTGCGTCCGGCACTGGCCGCCACCGCCACCCTGGCCGCCACCGTGGTCTTCCTGACCGGCGGCATCATCGGCACCGGCCACCACCTGTACTTCTCCGGGTCGAACGACGTGGTGATGGCCTGGTCGGCCGCCTTCAGTGCCCTGGAGGTCGTGCCGCTGGCGCTGGTCGGCTTCGAGGCCTTCCGCAATATGAAGCTGCTCAAGGTGAGCGAATGGGTGGCCGGGTACAAGTGGGCGATCTACTTCTTCGTCTCGGTGGCCTTCTGGAACATGCTGGGCGCCGGCGTGTTCGGCTTCCTGATCAACCCGCCGATCTCGCTGTTCTACGTCCAGGGCCTGAACCTGACCCCGCTGCACGGCCACACCGCACTGTTCGGGGTGTACGGCATGCTCGGCATCGGGTTGATGCTGTTCTGCATCCGCTCGTTGATGCCCGGTAAGGAATGGCGCGACAAGCCGATCGCGATCGGCTTCTGGTGCCTGAACGGTGGCCTGTTGCTGATGGCCCTGCTCAGCCTGCTGCCGGTGGGTCTGGCTCAGGCCTGGGCCAGCATGGAGCACGGCTTCTGGTACGCCCGATCCTCGGAGTTCCTCTACACCCCGGTGCTCACCGTGCTGCGCTGGCTGCGCACCCCCGGTGACGTGGTCTTCGCTCTCGGGGCCCTGGCGATCGGCGTGTTCATGGTCGGCCTGATCACCGGCTGGTCGGTGAAGAAGACCGGCCCCGAGGTGGCCTCCGGCAGCCCGCTGCAAACCGGCGACGCCGAAGCCGCCGAGCAGGAGGTCGGCGCCGGCCGGGACTGACACATCCGGCAATGGGGGGCGGGCGAGCGGATCGTCCGCCCCCTGTTGGTGCCCATGGCGGCGGAACCCGAGTGGCCGGGAGGGCTCAGGTGCCGCAGAAGGTCACATAACCCTCGGTGAACCCGGCCGGGGCCGGTTCGGCATGGCGGGCCAGGCCGGGACGCTCGGTGAACGGCTCGCGCACCAGGGTCAGCAACTGTTCGAAGGGTGCGATATCGCCCGCGGTGGCCGCGGCCAGGGCCTCCTCGACCAGGTGATTGCGGGGGATGTACAGCGGGTTCGCGTCCGGGTTCAGTTCCCGGAAGGTGGTGGTGAAGTCGAGGTGTTTGGCTTCCATCCGCGCCAGCAACTCGTCGACGGGCAGTTCGGTTTTCGCCGCGAACCGCTCCGCACGGGCCGACTCGTA
>JAAYAO010000238.1 GCA_012719335.1 Propionibacterium sp.
ACCCGACCTTCGGCAACCTGTTGGCCGGCGGCCCGGGCATGATCGTGTCCCCCAACGCCGGTGAGGGGGAGGACTTCCGGCCGATCGGCGCCGGGCCGTTCATCGTCGAGTCGATCGCGCCCCGGGAAGCCACCGAGATGAAGGCCAACCCCGACTACTGGGGCGGTGAACCCCACCTGGACGGACTGCGCTTCGCCTACCTCGGCACCCCGCAGGCCGGGGTGGACGCCCTGCTGTCGGGTGACGTCGACGCGTCCCTGCTGCGCGAACCCAACCGGGTCGAGGCCGCGCTGGCCGACGGCCGGGAGGCCTACCAGAACTACGTCTCGGCCTCGAACACGCTGATGTTCAGCACCGTCGAGGGACGGCCCGGCACCGACGTCCGGGTGCGCAGGGCGATCGCCCTGGCCGTCGACGAGAAGATGGCCTACGAGCGGGCCTTCGAGGGTGAGTTCCTGTCCAGCAAGGTGCTGTTCACCGAGGACTCGCGCTGGCACAGTGACGCCTCGGTCGGCCACGAAACCGACCCGGAGCAGGCCAAGGCCCTGCTCGAGGAGGCGATGGCCGACGGGTACGACGGCAGGATCCGGTTCCTGGGTACCACCGAGCCGATCGCGATGACGGTCAAGGCCCAACTCGAATCGATCGGCTTCACCGTCGATGTGACCATTCAGCGCAATGTCACCGACGTGATCACCCTGGTGATGAGCGGCGACTACGACATCGCCGCCTGGGCGATCAACATCCGCGAGTTCGACCCGTACCCGAAGTTGGCCGCCACCCAGCATTCGACCGGCACCCAGGTGTACGGCATGTACACCGACGAGGAGGGCGACCAACTGATCGACGAGCTCAAGGGCGCCGACGCGGACGAGGCCGCCGAGATCCTGGCCCGGATCGAGCAGCGCTACTACGAGAACGTGCCCTTCCTCAGCCTCGGCCCGTACACCGAGGTGACCGCCTGGAACAGCAATGTGCACGGCGTGGAAGGCGCCGCCAACTCGATGGTCGGCTTCGCCGGAGCCTGGCTCGCGGACTGAGGGCCCGATGGCGCTGAACATTGCCGACCTGATCGAACACGCCATCGACGTGGTACCGGAGCGCACCGCCGTGCTCGACGAGCGGCGGTCGCTGCGGTACGCCGAACTGGAAGCGGAGGCGAACCGGCTCGCCCACTGGTTTCTGGCCAGAGGGGTCGCCCCCGGCGAACACGTCGGCATCCTGTGCGCCAACTCGGTCGACCATGTGGTGACCTTGGTGGCGCTGCTCAAGATGCGGGCGGTACCGATCAACCTGAACTATCGATACACGGCCGGTGAGCTCGGGTATGTCGTGGACGATGCCGAGTTGGTGGGCATCGTCCACGAGGGCCGGTTCGGGCCCTTGGTCGATCAGGTCGGCACCGACGGGATCAGGGTGCGGCTGCGGCTGCCGGATGCGGTACCCGGCGAAGCGGTGGACGGCCCCGGGGAGAGCCTGGCCGAAGCCCTCGAAGGCCGATCGGCCGACCGCGACTTCGGCGCCCGTTCGGCCGACGAGCGCTACATCATCTTCACCGGGGGCACCACCGGCTACCCCAAGGGTGTGGTCTGGCGGCACGAGGACATCTGGCGCACCCTGGGCGGGGGTATCGACTACCGCACCCACGAGTACCACGACGAGTACGCCCAGGCACGCAAAGCCGAACAGGGCGGCATGGTCGCCTTTCCGCTCAGCCCGATGATGCACGGGGCGGGGGTGTGGTCGATGCTGTCGCACCTGTTCGTCGGCGACACCACCGTGTTGCGGGCCCGCTTCGACCCCGCCGAAACCTGGCGGGCGGTGGCCGAGCATCGCGTCCAGGGGCTCTTCGTCACCGGGGACGCGATGGCGCGTCCGTTGATCGAACTGTACGAAACCGGGGGGTACGACGCCTCGTCCCTGGTGGCGGTCTCGTCGAGCGCGGCGATGTTCAGCCACGCGGTGAAACAGCGGTGGATGGCGGCCTTCCCGAACGCCTTCTTCGGTGATTCCTTCGGCTCGACCGAGTCGGGACTGTTGGCCTCCGGGGCGCAGACCCCCGAGGGAGCCGGTGGCCCGACCGGCCGGATCGGCCCGGAGACGGTGATCTTCGACGAGAGCCTGAACCTGATCGACCCGGACACCTCGGTCGGGGAGATCGGCATCATGGGACGCCGCGGGCACGTCCCCTTGGGGTATTGGAAGGATCCGGCGAAGTCGGCCGGCACCTTCTTCGAACGCGACGGGGAACGGTTCGTGATCGCCGGCGACTATGTGCGGATCGAGGAGGGTCGGCAGATGACCCTGCTCGGTCGCGGCTCGGGCACGATCAACACCGGTGGCGAGAAGGTCTTCCCCGAGGAGGTGGAAGGGGCGTTGAAGGCCCATCCGGCGATCTGGGACGCGCTGGTGGTCGGGATGCCCGACGAACGGTGGGGTGAGCGGGTGTCGGCACTGGTGCAGCCCCGCACCGGGGAGCAGCCGGAGTTGGGCCAGGTGCAGGACTTCCTGCGCACCAGGATCGCCGATTTCAAACTGCCCCGGACGATGCTGCTGGTCGACCACCTCCCACGCCACGAAACCGGTAAGGCGAACTATCCACAGGCCCGCAGACTGCTCGCCGAGGCGACCGGCTGACGGGCGCCCGGTCGCTTCCCTGCGCGGGTTCGGCGGGTTTCGATGCGGGCTGTTGCAGGCCCGGCTCAACCACCGTGTCGGGCGGACCCGGTTCATGCTGGTTGAGCAGGGCGTCTGAGCTCCGGTCGGTTCTCTGCGTGGGTTCGGTGGGTTTCGACGCGGGCCGTTGCCGGCCCGGCTCAACCACCGTGTCGGGCAGCGTCGGTTCACGTTGGTTGAGCAGGGCGTCTGAGCTCCGGTCGGTTCTCTGCGTGGGTTCGGCGGGTTTCGGTGCGGGCCGTTGCCGGCCCGGCTCAACCACTGTTCGGGCAGCGTCGGTTCATGCTGGTTGAGCAGGGCGCGTAGCGCCCGTGTCGAAACCCGGCGAGTATTCCCGGGGAAATGACTCGGGCCCGTCCGGCCCGACGGGGGTGATCAGCGGTCGTCGCGGAAGTTGGCCTTGCGGCCTTACTGACGGGCGAGGGTGGCTTCTTCGAAGTTGTCGGTGAGCAGCCGCAGGTAGAGCTGACCGATGCCCTCGACGGGCATGTAGCTCTCCAACGATCCGGCGGCGATGCCGGCGTGCAGGGAGCGCTTGGTCATCTCGATGCCGGGCTGGGAGAGCTCGGCGATCCGTTGCCCGATGCCGATCGCCTCGTCCAGCACCGGATCGGCCACCCGTGACACCAGGCCGATCCGGGCGGCCTCCTCGGCGTCGAGGTCGCGGCCGGTGAACATCAGGTCGGCGGCATGGCTGGACCCCACGGCCCGGGGCAGCAGATAGCTCAACCCCAGTTCGCTGGCGGTCA
>JAAYAO010000239.1 GCA_012719335.1 Propionibacterium sp.
CAACTCCTTGGCCAGCAGCTTGATCTGCCGGGAGAACTCCGACACCTCGAGCTGACGGGATTCGACCTTCTTGCCCGAGCTCATCAACTGCAGGTAGTCGATCACGATCAACCGCAGGTCGTGCTGCTGCTTCAGCCGCCGGGCCTTGGAGCGGATCTCCAGCATGGTCAGGTTCGGGGAGTCGTCGATGAACAGCGGGGCCTCGGAGACCTCGCCCATCTTCTTCACGATCCGGTCCCAGTCGTCGTCGCTCATCGGGCCGTTGCGGATGTGGCTCAGCGAGACCTGGGCCTCGGCCGACAGCAGTCGCATGGTGATCTCGAGCTGGCTCATCTCCAGGCTGAAGATCACCGAGCACAGGCCGTTGTGGATCGACGCCGCCCGGGCCAGATCCAGCCCCAAGGTCGATTTACCGATCGCCGGACGGGCCGCGACGATCACCATCTGCCCGCCGTGCAGGCCGTTGGTCAGCTCGTCCAGATCGGCGAAGCCGGTCGGCACCCCGGCCATCCCGTCCCGGGCGCCGATCGCCTCGATCTCGTCGATCGTCAGCTCCATCAGCTCCGACAGCGGCTTGTAATCCTCGGCATTCTTGCCCCGGGACACCTTCCACACCGCGGCCTGGGCCGAATCGACGATGTCGGCGACCTCGCCCTCGCCGGAGTAGCCCATCTGCGCGATCTGGATCGACGCCTCCACCAGCCGGCGCAGGGTGGCCTTGTCGGCCACGATGTTGGCGTAGAACCCGGCGTTGGCCGCGATCGAGACGCTGGCGAACAGCTCGTGCAGGTAGATGTGCCCGCCCATCCGGCCGATCTCACCGCGCTTGGTCAACTCGGCCGAGACCGTGATCGCATCGACCGGTTCACCGCGCCCGTACAGGTCGATGATCGCGTTGAAGATCAGCTCGTGGGCCGGCCGGTAGAAGTCGACGCCCTTGACGATCTCGACGACCTCGGCGATCGCGTCCTTCGACTTCAACATCGCGCCGAGCACACTCTGCTCGGCGGCGAGGTCCTGCGGCGGGGCTTGCGCGGCCGCGGGCGCGGGATGCGGAGCTTCGGCCAGGCTCACTGGTTCGGCCTCCTCGGGTCGATGGGCGGATGACTGAACGGTAGAGCCCGGCACCGACAGTTTTCGGTCGTCACCGGGCTCGCTGCACGTTAGTACTGTTCTTTCCCCCGAGCCCACTGGTTATCCACAGGGGGTGTGCAGAGACCTCCCGCTTTTGTGGAGACACGCGGGAACAGTGTGCTCCGAACCTGTGGAGAGTCTGTGGAGAAAGGCGGGCGGACGTCCGGCACAGCCGTCCTGGCTACGCCAAACGTCATCCACCGGGGGTGGAAGAAAATAGTTGGTGTGATGTTGGCTACCGTGTCGCCGGCTCGCCCAGCGGGTCGTCGGCGCAATCGAGTCCCGTGACCGTGATCCGCGCCACGAAATCCGGATCGGGCTCGAAGGATGTGGTCGGCGATGCCACCGCCGACGCCCCCCACAGGGCGGCCCGGGCCAGCCGGTCGGCCGGTGTCAGCCCCTCGACGGTGGCAGCGGCGAACCCGGCCAACAGTGCGTCCCCGGCGCCGACGGTGTTCACCAGCGGAATGTCGCGACTGCGGGCCAGCAGGGTGTCCTGATGCCCGACGAGCATCGACCCGTCACCACCCATGCTGGCCAGCACCACCGCGGCGGGGTCGGCCGGCAGTACCGTCCGGGCCGCCTCGGCCACCTCACCGAAGGTGGTGATGTCGCGCCCGGTCAGCTCGGCCAGCTCGTGCACATTGGGTTTGATCAACGCCGGGCCGGCCGCCACCGCTGCTGCCAGGGCCGGCCCGGAGGTATCCACCCAGACCGGCCGTCCCTGGGCCTGCAGGGCCTCGATCAGGCGGGTGAGGAACTCCGGTGGAACCTCGGCGGGCAGGGTGCCGGCCACCAGGACCAGCTCGGCATCGCGGCAGGCCTCCACTCCCTTGGCCACCAGGGAGGCGAGGTCCTCGCTGGTCAGCGGCGTGCCGGGCTCGTTGATCTTGGTGGTCGAGCCGGGGGCGAGCAGGGTGATGTTGGTGCGCACCTCACGTCCGGTGTCGACCACCACGTGGGGGATGTCGAGCCGGTCGAGTTCCCGGGCCAGAAACCGGCCGGAGTCTCCGCCGGCGGGGAAGATCGCCCGGCTGGGCACGCCCGCTCGGCGTACCGCCCGCGACACGTTCAGACCTTTCCCCGCGGCTTCCCGCGAGGACTCCACGATCCGGTTGACTCCGTCCACTTCGAAGGTGTCCACCCGCACCGTCCAATCGACGGCTGGGGCCGGAGTGATGGTGACCACTTCGTTCGACATGATGCTGCCCTCCTGTAGGGGCAGCATTTCACGCTCAGCGGATGACGCGCAGGAACGCCTCGCCGATCCGGCCGTGGCCCAGGGCGTGCCGGGAAGCCACCAGTTCGCCCCACTTGCGTAGGAACGCGTCCAGTTCGTCTCCGAGGTGCCCGGTCTGCGACTCGTGGGCACGCAGGGCGGCGACCTTGCGATCGAACCGGTCGGTGATGTCGACGGCGTAGTTGGTGGTGGCGTGACCCATCACCCAGAACTCCGGCACCGAGAACCGCTCCAGCCCTTCCTCACGGAGCAATTCGGGAAAGGCGAACTGGTTCTCCGCGGCCGGGTAGATCGCCCGGATGGTCGCTTCACCGCAGGCCAGGTGGTCGGGATGGGAGGCGTTGATGCGTTGGTAGTCACGCTCGGAGGACTGGATCACCATCCGCGAGGGCCGTACCTGACGAATCACTCGGACGATGTCCTTCTGCAGTTCGTGGGTGGGCTGCAGCCAACCGTCGCGATACCCCTGCAGGAAGCGGACGTCGGTGATGCCCAACTCGGCCGAGGCCGCCCGCTGCTCGCGGTCGCGGATCTCGGGCATCCGTTCGTGCTGCTCGTCGTCGAAACCGCCCTGCTCACCGTGGGTGCAGACCAGCAGGGTCACCTCCCAGCCCTCGTCCACCCAACCGGCGAGGGTGCCAGCGGCGCCAAAGTCGGCGTCATCGGGGTGGGCGACCACGGCCAGGGCGGTCTTCGGTGCGGGATCCTCGGCTGATTCGGGCTGGGGGCGGTGCGGCGCATCGTCGGCATCGTGCTTGCTGCTCACAGGTGTCCTTTCCTCGTTGCTGACCATACTCGCCCGGTGGTTGGAACCGGGTGCGGAGAGATCTTCCACAGTTCTGCACACCTGTTGTGGATAACTATGGAGAGCGTGTGGAGACACGCCGTGGGACGGTGGATGAAGTCTGTTGATCATCTTGTCGGAAACATCAGAAAACGATTGTGGCTACGGAAAATACTGATCCACAGGGGCGCCGGGGTGCTGAAAAGGCCGATTCGGTGAG
>JAAYAO010000240.1 GCA_012719335.1 Propionibacterium sp.
ACGTGCCCGGCGCGGTGTTCAGCAGCCCGCAGGTCGCCTCGGTGGGGCTCACCGAGGCCGAGGCGCAGGAGCAGGGCCTCGACTACGTCACCGCCGTCCAGGACTACGGCTCGATCGCGTACGGCTGGGCGATGGAGGACACCGAGCATTTCGCGAAGCTGATCGCCGACCGCAGCACCGGCAAACTGCTCGGTGGGCACATCATCGGCCCGCAGGCCGCGACCCTGATCCAGCCGATCATCCAGGCCCTGCACTTCGACCTGGGGGCCCGGGAGATGGCCACCGGCCAGTACTGGATTCACCCGGCGATGCCGGAGCTGATCGAGAATGCGCTGCTCGCCCTGCCGCTGGGGGACACATGACCCGGTTGCGGTGGGTCGGGCTGGTTGCGGCCGCGGTGGTGTTGGCGGCCTGTGGGGGAGGTTCCCCCGAGACCGAGGACGCCGGTTCTCCCGTCCCCACAGCCGAGGGCGAACCCACGGCCGTCCCCGAAACCCCCACCGAAACCCCGAGCCCCACGCCGACATCCCCGACCTGCCGCGCGGTGGTCGAGCAGATGTCCGCCGAGGAGCAGGCCGGCCAGGTGTTCATGGTGGCGATCACCAACGATTGGGCCCCCGACGCCGCCACCATGCAGGTGATCGCCGACCACCACATCGGCAGCGTGCTGCTGCTCGGCAACAGCACCGAAGGGGTCGACCACATCCGCGGGTTCACCGACGAGATCCGCGAGACCGTGGGTGAGGACGTGCTGATCGCGGTCGATCAGGAGGGCGGGCAGGTGCAACGCCTGCAGGGCTCCGGCTTCGACCGGATTCCGGACGCGCTGGAGCAGGCCCATTCACCCGACCTGGCCGTCGACGCCGAACGCTGGGGGGAACAACTCGCCGAAGCCGGGGTGGACCTCAACCTGGCCCCGGTGGCCGACCACGTGCCCGGGGACATGGCCGACCACAATGAACCGGTGGCGAAACTGCGTCGGGGCTACAGCACCAATCCCGATGAGATTTCTCTGCTGGTGGCCGAATACGTGCAGGGCATGGGCAGGGCGGGGGTCGGCACCAGCCTGAAGCACTACCCGGGTCTGGGTCGGGTGGTCGGCAACCCCGACTTCGCCGAAGAGGTGGTCGACGCCCGCACCACCCGCGACGACCCCGGGCTGGCCCCGTTCGCGGCCGGTCTGGAGGCCGGCGCTTCGACGCTGATGGTGTCCTCGGCCACCTACACCCGGATCGACCCGGAGCACCAGGCGGTGTTCTCCACGGTGATCCTCCAAGAGATGATTCGCGGCGACCTCGGCGTCGACGGAGTGGTGATCTCCGACGACCTCGGCGTGGCCGAGAACCTCGCTTCGGTGCCGGTCGCCGACCGTGGTTGGCGTTTTCTCGCCGCCGGCGGAGACCTGGTGATCAACGCCGACCCCGCCAAGGCCACCGCCATGTCGGACCAGTTGGTCGCCCGGATGGCAGCCGAGCCGGTGTTCGCCGACCAGGTCGCCGCCTCCGCCGTCCGCGTCCAGACCCTCAAGGCCGACCTCGGCCTGGTCGACTGCACCCCCTGACGCGTCGATCAGAACTACGGTGCGGTCGAGGCCGACCGTCCCGTCGCCACCGCGGGGTTTCGACGGGCTCAA
>JAAYAO010000241.1 GCA_012719335.1 Propionibacterium sp.
GGCCTCACTCAGTTGGTGATCTCGGAGGAGATCGCCGCCGCCGGGGTGACCCCGGTCGACATGGTGATCGGCACCTGGGTGGTGCCCTCGCTGATCCACTGGGGTACCGACGCCCATCGGGAGAAGTTCGTGCCGATCTCGTTGAACGGCGAGATCTCCTGGTGCCAGTTGTTCTCCGAACCCGGCGCCGGCTCCGACCTCGCCTCGATTCGCACCCGGGCCGAGAAGGTCGACGGCGGCTGGAAGGTGAACGGCCAGAAGGTCTGGACCTCGATGCACGTTCCGCCCGACTACGGCATTCTGCTGGCCCGCACCGACCCGGACGTTCCCAAGCACAAGGGCCTGTCGTACTTCATCGTGGACATGAAGTCGCCCGGCATCACCATCCGGCCGCTGCGCGAGCTGACCGGTGAGACGATGTTCAACGAGGTCTTCCTCGACGATCTGTTCATTCCCGACGACATGATCGTCGGCGGCCCCGGGGACGGCTGGAAGGTGGCGATCACCACCCTGGCCAACGAACGGGTCGGCATGTCGCAACTGTCGTCGATGGGTGACGGGCTGGAGATGCTGATCGAGTTGGCCCGTGGCAAGGACGACCTGGAGACCCTGACCAAACTCGGCGCCCTGGTCTGCGAGTCGCAGACCGGACGGTTGCTGTCGCTGCGCGAGACGATCCGCTCGATCAGCGGTGCCCAGCCCGGGCCCGGATCGTCGGTGGCGAAGCTGTTCAGCGGCGGCCACGCCCAGCGGGTCTGGGAGACCGTGGTCGAGTTGCAGGGACACCGGGCGCTGGTGCGTCCCGCCCCGCAGGCCGAGGAACGTGATGCGATGTGGTACTTCCTGAACACCCGTTGCCTGACCATCGCCGGTGGAACCACCGACGTGCAGTTGAACATCATCGGCGAGCGCATCCTGGGCTTGCCCCGTGACCCCGAACCCACCAAGAAGTGAGGACTCGACCGTGCACAGGACCTTCGTCGCCGGTGTCGGCATGACCACGTTCACCAAGATCGAAACCCGCGAGGACGAGTACCCCGACATGGTCGGGGAGGCCGTCGGGATTGCGCTGGCCGATGCAGGCCTGGCCTACGCCGATGTGCAGCGGGCCGCGGTGGGCTATGTCTTCCAGCCGTCCGCGGCCGGCCAGCGCGCCCTGTATGACATCGGTCGTACCGGGATTCCGGTGGTGAATGTGAACAACAACTGCGCGACCGGGTCCACCGCCTTGCAGATGGCCCGCGAATGGGTCGGCACCGGCCTGGTGGACGTGGCGCTGGCCGTCGGCTTCGAGAAGATGTCCAAGTCGTCGATGCAGGTCACCGGTGAAATCCCCAAGGTGATGACCCTCGACCCGCACACGAAGATCATGACCGCGAAGTACGAGTGGACCGCCGCTCCGATGACCACCCAGTTCTTCGGTAACGCCGGCATCGAGTTCATGGAGCGCTACGGCACCACCGTGGAACAACTCGCTGCGGTGGCGGTGAAGAACCACAAGCACTCGGTGCACAATCCCTACGCCCAGTTCCGTGACGAGTACACCCTCGAGCAGGTGCTGAACGACAAGCCGATCCACGGCCCGTTGACCCGTTCGCAGTGCTCGCCGACCTCCGACGGAGCCGCGGCCGCGGTCGTGGTCAGCGAGAAATACGCCCGCGAACACGGCCTGAGCGACCAAGTGGTTGAGATCATCGGCCAGTCGCTGGTCTCCGACACCGAGGAGGCGTTCTCGGGGTCGATGATCGATGAGGTCGGTGCGCCGATGACCAAGCTGGCTGCCGAGCAGGCCCTGGGCGAGGCCGGCATCTCGATCGACGACGTGGACGTGATCGAACTGCACGACTGCTTCTCGGTCAACGAACTGATCACCTACGCCGGCCTGGGCATGTGTGCCCCCGAGGAGGCCGGGGCGCTGGTCGATTCGGGGCAGACCACCTATGGCGGCAAGTGGGTCGTGAACCCCTCGGGTGGGTTGATCTCCAAGGGCCACCCGCTGGGCGCCACCGGCCTGGCCCAGTGCACCGAACTGACCTGGCAACTGCGCGGGATGGCCGAGCAGCGTCAGGTCGAAGGCGCGATGGTTGGTTTGCAGCACAATCTGGGGTTGGGTGGCGCCTGCGTCGTCACCGTGTACCGCAAGGGCATCTGAGAGGAAACGAATATGCCGATCGATCCGCAGGTGGCCCTGGCCGCCGAGCCGACCACCAAGGAAATCGCCTGGACCCGCCGCGACGTCCTGCTCTACAACCTGTCGGTGGGGGCCGGGCTGCGTGGCGAGGACGACCTCGACTACGTCTACGAGAAGAACCTCAAGGTGCTGCCGACCTTCGCGATGGTCGCCGGCGGCGGCATCTCGGCCGGGGAGGACCCCGGCGGCGGCACCGGGGGACTGGACCGTCCGGGCCTGGACATCGACCTGTACAAGATCCTGCACGGCGGCCAGTCGGTGACGGTGCACCAGCCGATCCCGGCCACCGGTAGCGCCACTGTCGCCACCCGGGTCAGCAACATCTACGACAAGGGCAAGGCCGCGGTGATCAAGATGGAGGCCGCGGCCACCGACGCCGAGGGCGCACCGCTGTGGACCAACGTGATGCAGATCTTCGTCCGCGGCGAGGGCGGCTTCGGTGGTGACTCCGGACCGGAGAACACCTGGTCGGCGCCCGAGCGCGAACCCGACCACGTGCTGACCTCGACCACCGACGACCGGCAGGCGATGCTGTACCGGCTCAACGGTGACCTGAACCCGTTGCACGTCGACCCGGCGTTCGCGTCGATGGCCGGTTTCGAGAAGCCGATCCTGCACGGCCTGGCGTCCTACGGCATCGTGGCCCGGGCCCTGGTCGACGAGGTGCTCGACGGTGACCCGACCCGGTTGACATCGCTGAACGTGCGGTTCGCCGGCTCGGTCTACCCCGGGCAGACCATCGAGACCAAGGTCTGGCGCTCCGGCGACGAGCTGCTGCTCGCCTCGACCTGCCCGGAACGGGACAACGCCCCGGTGCTCACCCATGCGGTGGCCAAGGTGCGTGCATGACCGAACCCCGCTCCGACGAACTCACCGCCACCCCCAACAACGAGGGGGTGGACGAGGCGGTCGCGGCCGCCCGTCGGGTGATCAACGCCCTGCTGCACGCCGGGGACAACACCACCGCCGAGATGCGTCCGGTCGCCGACCGGTTGAACGCGGTCGCCGAGTACCTGGAATCGCACGCCCCCTCGATCGACGAACGACTCGTCGACATGTGGGCCGGTGAGGGTGTCACCCGGCACGACCCGATCACCGGCCCGGAGAACGCGATCGCCCCGCCGTTGGCCCTGACCGGCCACGACGACGGTTCGATCTCCGGGGAGGTGACGCTCGGGCTGCCCTACCAGGGCCCGCCCGGGTACGTGCACGGTGGCGTGTCGGCGATGCTGCTCGACCACACCCTCGGGGTGGCGAACTGGTGGGGTGGTACGTCGGGGGTGACGGCCCGGCTGACCGTTGACTACCACCACCCGACCCCGCTGTTCACCCCGCTGACCGTCACCGGCAAGCAGGTGCGGGTCGAGGGGCGCAAGATCTGGACCGAGGGGTCGATCACCGCCAACGGGGTGCACACCGTCACCACCGAGGGGTTCTTCATCGCCAAGGAGCTGCCACGACCACGGTGAACCGCCCCGGGGCGAACACGATCATCCTGGTGCTGTGCGCGGCCGCGGTCAGTGCCGTGCTGCTGCAAACCGTGGTGATGCCGCTGATCCCGGATCTGCCGGCGATCCTGGGCACCGACCTTGCCGGTGCGTCCTGGGTGCTCACCGCGACCCTGCTCACCGGCGCGGTCGCGCACCCGATCAGCGGCCGGCTGTCCGACATCTTCGGCAAGCGCCGGATGCTGATGGTCTGCCTGGCGGTGGTGACCGTGGGGGCGGCGGTGTCGGCGCTGAGCAGCACCCTGGTGCCGATGGTCATCGGCCGGGCCCTGCAAGGGCTCGGGATGGGCATCGTGCCGATCGGGTTGGCCCTGATGCGCGAGCTGCTGCCCCCGCACCGGTTGCAGGCCGGTGCCGGCACACTCAGCGCGACGATGGGTTTCGGTGGGGCCCTGGCCCTGCCGATCTCGGCCGCCGCCCTGCTGTACGTGCACTGGAGCTGGCTGTTCTGGTTCGCCGCACTGCAATCGGTGGCCTGCATGGTGTTGGTGACGCGGGTGATCCCGCCCGACCGCAACCTCGACCGGGCCGGGCGGATGGACGTTCCCTGGGCGATCGGTTTCGCACTCGGGGCGGTGGCCCTGCTGATCGTGATCACCCAGGGGCCGAGTTGGGGCTGGCTCAGCCCCCGGGTGCTGGGCCTGCTGATCGGCGGCCTGGTGGTGTTGGCGATCTGGCTGATCTACGAATGGCGGGTACGCGACCCCCTGGTCGACCTGCGGTTGTCGCTGACGCCGGCGGTGTTCTGGGCGAATGTGACCGGGTTCGCGATGGGTTACGGCATGTTCGTGTCGAACCTGGTGTTTCCGATCCTGATCACCGCACCCACCGCATCGGGCTACGGGCTGGGGTTGAGTGTGGCCCACATCGGCCTGCTGTTGATGCCCGGCGGGATCGCGATGATGCTCACCGGGCCGATGTCGGGCAAGGTGTCGCGCCGGGTCGGGGCCCGCACCACCTTGCAGATCGGTTCGGCCTTCGTGGCCGTCGGCTACGCCCTGGCCCTGATCCTGGACGGGCCGGCCAAGATCGTCGGCTCGATGGTGGTGGCCAACATCGGCTTCGGACTCTCCTATGCGGCCCTGCCACTGATCATCATGGCCGGGGTGCCCGACGCCCGCACCGGGGCGGCGAACGGGCTGAACGCGCTGATGCGCACGGTCGGCCTGACCGTCTCCGGTGCGGTCACCGCGATGATCCTGTCGTTGGACCGGGTGATCATCGACGGCGCCGACCACGCCACCGACTCGGTGGTCACCTTCGCCCTGATCACCGCGGTGGTGGCCGCCGCGGCCTGCCTGCTGTTCGCCTTCGGCATTCCGCGCCGGCCGGTCACCGAACGCTGAACCCCGCTCAGCCCTGCCCGGGCAACTGCTTGCGCACGACCTTGCCGGTGGCGTTGCGGGGCAACGGTTCGCTGCTGAACTCCCACAACGAGGGCACCTTGTAGTAGGCCAGGTGCTCGGCCGCATGGGCGGTGAGCTCCTCGGCCGAGACCGCGGCAGTGTCGTCGACCACGACCACAGCCATCACCTCCTGACCCAGATCGGCATGATCGATGCCGACCACCGCCACCTCCCTGACCCGCGGGTGCTCGGCCAGCACCGCCTCCACCTCGGCGGGGTAGACGTTCTCCCCGCCGCGCAGAATCAGGTCGGAGCGCCGGCTGGTCAGGTACAGCAGCCCCTCGCGCAGCATGCCGATGTCACCGGTGTGCAGCCAGTGATCGTCCGCCAGGGCCTGTCGGGTGGCTTCCTCGTTGCCCCAGTAGCCGGCCATGTTGTAGGCGCTGCGGACGCA
>JAAYAO010000242.1 GCA_012719335.1 Propionibacterium sp.
TGGTAGAGCACCTGGTTGTGGTCCAGGGGGTCGCGGGTTCAAATCCCGTTACTCACCCCACAGCTCCGGCCCCGGCTCCCCAGCCGGGGCCGTTGCCTTTCGTGGCCGAAACCCGGCATGGGGGTCGCCATTCCCGTCCACGTTGGATTGCGATTCCACATTTTCGGACCCGAATGCCATCCCCCAGCGGATTCCCGATCGGATGCGTTTTTAGAACAATGTCGTATAATGCTTGATATCGACGTGGTCGACTCCGCCATTCGTGGGGCGGTTCACCGCTCGCACAGCATGATTCCCACCGCCTCGCTCGCGGTATCGCCGACGGTGGTCGGCCGTGTTTCCAAGAAGAAGCCTGCCTGTCGATGCGTTTTCCCCTGGCTGAACCGGGCCCCGATAGGACGTGCCGGATACGGAGTCCGTATCGGAAATTCATCGCTGAGACAGGTCGAGAACGAGTACTGAAAGGAGTTTTCGTGCAGATTCTGGTCCTTGGTGGAGCAGGAGCACAAGCGGCCTACGCCGTGGAGAAGATCATCGCCGATGACGTGTTCGACGAGGTGGTGATCGCCGATTACAACAAGGAGGCGGCCGACACGTTCGTCGCCGGGCTCGACAACCCGAAGGTCCGGGCCGAACAGGTGGACGTCCTGGACAAGGAACGCCTCACCACGATGATGAACGAGGCCACCGTGGTGGCCAACTGCACCGGCCCGTACTACAAGCTGCTGGTGCCGGTGATCGATGCCCTGATGGACTCGACGTGCAAGAACTATGTCGACCTGTGTGATGACATCGAGGTTTTCGACGCCGTGATGACCCCCGAGAACCAGGCAATCGCCGCCGAACGCGGGATGCGGGTGATCATCGGTCTGGGCGGCAGCCCCGGCCTGATCCCGATCGAGATGATGTACGGCAACTCGCTGATGGACAAGGCCGAGACCATCAAACTCAACATGCTGATGGACGAACTGAACGAGGGCGGCCCCGCGGTGTGGGACCACATGCTGGAGAACTTCGCCGGCGAGATCCTGGTCTGGAAGGACAACAAGCTCCAGACCGAGCAGGGGCTGGAGGTGGTGGACGAATACGACTTCGATGCCGAGGTCTTCCCGGGCGTGGGCAAGGTCAAGGTGTACACGCTGGGTCACCCCGAGGTGTACACGCTGCCCAAGGTGCTGCCCGATCTGAAGGACATCGTCATCAAGACCACCTACTACCCGCTGAAGGTTCAGGAGATGATCGTGGACCTCGATCGGCTCGGCATGCTGAAGACCGACCCGCTGCAGGTGGGTGATGTGGAGGTATCCCCGCGGGCGGTGCTCATCGAGGCGATGACGAAGAACATTTTCAACAACCCCGAGGTCACCGGCGGATGGGACCCCAGCTACCGCGATCAGCGCAATCTGATCAGTGGAGCCGCGATGGAAGTGATCGGCACCAGGGACGGCAAGCCCGTGACCTACAAGAGTGGGTTCACCACCATGATGGGCCCGGTCACCGGCTACCCGCTCGCGGTGGGGGCCGCCATGCTGGCGCGCGGTGAGATCGAGCCGACCGGCATCATGATCGCCGAGCAGGCCGTCACCCGCACCGAGGAATTCGTGAACGAGGTCTTCACCTCGATCGAACGGGCCGGACACCCACTGCGCCGCAAGGCCGAGGTGATCTACAACCTGTTCTGAGTGGCATTCGGGCGCGTGGTCAACCGTCGTGTGGCTGGGAAGAGCATGGCGAGCAGTACCGAGGCGATGAGCAGACTCACCGCACCGGCTGCCGGAGTCGGGGAAGCCGCGCTCCGGTGGGCTTCACACGGTGGGCATCGGCCGGGATTCCTGCCGCCACAGACGTCCGGCTCCTCGACCGGGCGGGGCCGGGACGCCCCCACCGCGCTGCGCCGATCGGCCGCCACGTCCGGCGGGAA
>JAAYAO010000243.1 GCA_012719335.1 Propionibacterium sp.
AGAGCGGGTAGATCGATGACCGCAGACGTGTCAAGAAGCGCGGCCGAAGTGTGACGCTCAGGCACGGGGATCGATGCCCTGGTCGAGCGCATCGTCGACATCGTGGAAGAAGGCATCACGATCGATTGCCGGGGAGCCCGCAAAGATCCGTTCGACCTGGCTGCGGTCGACGAGCCGTGGCCGATGAAGGGGAACGAGCTCACCCACCGGCTTCTCGTGCCGCGTGATGACGAAGGACTGCCCCTCGTCAACGGCTCGTAGGATGCGTGCGCTGTCGTTGCGCAACTCTCGCTGACTGATCGTCCGACTCATGTGGATTAGCGTAGCAGTGAGTGCTACGGCTCCTTCGGGGTCATCCGCACGAATCTTCCTTGGTGCGGTCCCTCGGGTCAATCGCGGTCTGCCCAACCGTCGGCTCAATACCCGTCTGGTGGTCGCACTGTGCGCTGGATCATCATGAGGTGATTACCGAGGGCGAAGAGTTCGACCCGTTCCCCCTGAGCTCCACCATCCCCCGTGCCCCTGCCAGTTCGCTGGGCAGGGGTCTTCGTGTCGTTGAGCCTCGGATGAGCCGCGCGCCAAGCTCTCCTGAAAGCCACTCCGGTCGTCTTCCCCGCGCCCGGGCCTGCCGACTTGCGTGCGGTCGAGGGCTCGCTGCCGACGACGTCAAGAGCCCTCGGGTATCGGCCGGGGGCTCGCGGGCTTTCAGTAGGCTGACCCCATGAGCATCGAAAAGCCCGACGTCGACTTTCCCGGCGGCCCACCGCCGGACGAACTGCAGATCACCGACGTGATCGTCGGGGACGGCCCCGAAGCGCAGAAGGGCATGCGCGTCCTGGTGCATTACGTCGGGGTCTCCTACGACACCGGTGAGGAGTTCGACGCCTCCTACAACCGTGACCAACCGTTGGCCTTCACCCTCGGCGCCGAACAGGTGATCACCGGGTGGGACCGCGGCATCCAGGGCATGCGGGTCGGCGGCCGCCGGCAGTTGATCATTCCCCCGTACCTCGCCTACGGCGATCAGGGTGCCGGTGGCGTGATCGGCCCGGGCGAAACGCTGATCTTCGTCTGCGATCTGGTGGCCGTGCGCTGACGGACATGTCCGAACTGCCGTACGGCTCCTGGCCGTCACCGCTCACCCCCGAGGATCTCACCGGCATCGTCACCCCGGCCGAGCCGCAATTGGACGGCACCTGGCTGTGGTGGCTGGAATCCCGCCCCGATCAGGGCGGTCGCACCAGCCTGTGGCGCCGGGACGTGAACGGTGACCGGGCCGCGGAGGAGATCACCCCCGGCGCCTGGAATGTGCGCAGCCGGGTGCACGAGTACGGCGGCGGTGCCTACGCGACCCACCAAACCTCCGCGGTGATCTCGAACATCACCGATGGCCGACTCTGGTTGTTCGAGGCCGGGGAGGAACCGCGTCCGCTGACCGCCGAGGGGGCGGACGTGCGGTTCGGCGATCTGCGCATCATCGGCCGGCAACGTCTGGTCGTGGCGGTGCGCGAGGACCATCGGGTGCCGGACGAGCCGGTGAACACGATCGTCGCGATCGACATGGACGACGCGAAGCCCGGCTTCGGCACCATCCTGTGCGCCGGCGCCGACTTCTACGCCTCCCCCGAACTGTCCACCGACGAACGCATCGCCTGGTGCGAATGGGATCACCCGTCGATGCCGTGGGATGCCACTCGGATCATGGTCGCCGGCTGTCGACGTGGCCCGCACGGTCTGCCGGTGGTCACCGACCCGTTCGCGATCGCCGGCGGCGACGACGAGTCGGCGATTCATCCGCGCTGGATCCCCGGTGAGGGGCTGCTCTACCTCACCGACCGGGACGGTTTCTGGAACCTGCACCGGTGGACCGACGACTCCCACGAGTCGCTGCTCACCCGCGATGCCGACTTCTGCGGGCCGATGTGGCAGTTGGGGCAGAACCCGTACGCGGTGGTCGACGGCGAAACCGTGGTGTGTTCCTGGTGGACCGACGGGCAGGCCACGATCGGCACGGTCGACCTGACCAGTGGCGAGTTCACCACCCTGAACACGCCGGCCTGTGGGGTCACCGCCCTGGTCGGTAGTGCCGGACGATGTGCCGCCCTGGTGCAACACCGCGATCGCGGCCCCGCACTGGTGGTGCTCGATCTGGACGACCGGGAGTGGTCGGTGCTGCGCCGCTTCGACCTGCCGTTGACCCGGGAGGACGCGAGCATCCCGACCGCGGTGACCTGGCGCAACCACGGCCATGACGTGCACGGCTGGTTGTGGCAACCCCACCTGCCCGGCCACACCGGGCCGGCCGGCGAACTGCCCCCGCTGCGGGTGATGTGTCACGGCGGCCCGACTGCGCACGTGTCTGCGGCGATGAACCTCACCACCCAGTACTGGACGACCCGTGGTTTCGCGGTGCTGGCGGTGAACTATTCCGGCTCCACCGGCTACGGCCGGGATTACCGGCAACGGTTGCGCGGCCAATGGGGTGTGTTGGACGTCGCCGACTGCATCAGCGGGGCCCGCGAACTCATCGACGACGGCGTGGTGGACCCGGCCCGGGTCAGCATCGAGGGCGGGTCGGCCGGCGGGTTCACCACCTTGCAGGCGCTGTGCACCACCAACCTGTTCGCCGCCGGCATCAGTTGGTACGGGGTGGCCGACCCGACGATGCTGGCCCGCGACACCCACAAGTTCGAGTCGCGCTATCTCGATTCGTTGATCGGCCACTACCCCGAACAGCGCGACCGGTACCAGGAGCGCTCCCCGCTGTTGCATGCGGACCGGATCAGCGCCCCGATCCTGTTGTTGCAGGGCACCGATGACCACGTGGTGCCACTGAATCAGGCCCAAGCGCTGGCCGAGGCGGCCCGGGCAGCCGGACGCCGGCACGCGCTGGTGGTGTTCGAGGGTGAGGGCCACGGTTTCCGCAAGGCCGAGACGGTGATCGCCGCGGTGCAGGCCGAGGAGTCGTTCCTGGCCCAGTTGTACGGGTACACCCCCGCGCATCCGGTGCCGCAGCTGAAGTTGGCGTGAGGGCCGGCTGCGTCGGTTCGGCGGCAGCGACGCGGGGCATGGAGAGACGTCCGCGGTCAGCCGGCGGGGGTTTCGACACGGGCACTACGTGCCCGGCTCAACCAGCGTGAGGGGAGGCACGCTTCGTGCCCGGCTCAACCAGCGTGAGGAGGTTGCTGCGTCGATTGAGCAGCCGCCTCGGCGGCGTGTCGCTCGTGCTGAGCTACGTCGAAGTGAAATCAGCAGCTCAACCGGCGTGTGGCGGGCGTTCGCCGAAGATGGCGCGGCCGATGCGCACGACGGTGGCCCCTTCGGCGATCGCGGCTTCCAGGTCGCCGGACATGCCCATGGACAGTTCGGCCCAGTCGCCGGCGGCCGAGGCGACCGGGTCGGCGGCGATCGCATCGCGCAGGGTGCGCAGAGTGCGGAAGCATTCCCGGGCCCGGTCCGGGTCGGGGTCGGCGATGGTCATCAGACCCACCGGGTGCAACCGGTCGAACCCGGCCAACTCCCGGGCCACGTCGAGGGTCTCGGCGGGGGTGACCCCGAACTTCGAGTCCTCGGCCGAGGTGTTCACCTGCAGGTACACCCGCAGGGGTCGTCCGGTACCGCGCAGCCCGTCGGCGGCTGCCAACCGGCGGTGCAGTTCGGCGGCCAGGCGCAACGAGTCGAGCGATTGCACTTCGTCGGCGAAGGCGAGGACGTCCTTGGCCTTGTTGGTCTGCAGGTGCCCGATGATCGACCAGGAGATGCCCAGGTCGGCCAGTTCGTTCGCCTTGGCCCTGGCTTCCTGCACCCGGTTCTCCCCCACCGTGGTGATGCCCAGCCCGGCCAGTTCGCGCACCCGTTCGGCGGGCCAGGTTTTCGCCACCGGCAGCAGCCGCACCTCCTCCGGGTTCCGTCCGGCGGCCCGGCAGGCGTCGGCGATGCGCTGCTGGACGCGCTGCAGGTTCTCGGCGAGGGTCATGGCCACCGCGCCGCGATCGACGCGACCCCGACCGCGGCCACCAGGGCGAACACCAGCCCCAGCCCGGCGTAACGCGTGGTCACCTGCCGGCTCTCGGTGGCGTACCCCACCGACGAACCGATGTCCTCGTAGACCTCCTTCAGCTCACCGGCGCTGGCGGCCCGGTAGGCCTGCCCCCCGGAGGCTTCGGCGACCCGTTCGAGCTCCTCGTACTCCACCGGCACCCGCTCGCGGCGGCCGTTGATCTCGGTGTACCCGTTCTGGGTGCCGTAGGCGATCGTGTAGACGGGCACATCCTGACGTTTGGAATCCTCCGCGGCCATGATCGGATCCCGCCCGACGGTGGTCTTGCCGTCGGACAACAACACGATCCGGGCCGGCACGACCGCCCCCGGGTCGTCGGGGTCGGGCGGCACCGTGGCCAGGGAGGCCAGGGCGGCGTAGATGCCCTCACCGATCGCGGTGGCCCGGTCGAGTTGCAGGTTGTTGATCGCCGACAACACCCGGCCGTGTTCGGTGGTCGGCTCGACCAGGGTGGTGGCGCTGCCGGCGAAGGCGACCAGCCCCACGTTGTACTGGTTCGGCAGCGATTCGACGAACGACCGGGCCCCGTCCTGAGCGGCGGCCAGCCGGTTGGGTTCGACGTCCTCGGCCTGCATCGACAGGGAAACGTCGACCACCACCACGATGGTGGCCCGTTCCCGGGGCACCCGCACGTCCTGTTTGGGCATCGCGAAGGCGACGGTCAGCGACACCAGGCTGAGCAGGGCGGCCACCACCGCGACATGGCGCAGCCAGCCCCGCGGTTGCGGCAGCACCAGGGCCAGCGCGTTGCGCCGACCCCGGCCCTTGCGGCGCCGGTCGAGCAGGGCGATGTAGGTGATCGCCAGAATCGGCACCAGCAGCAACAGCCAGAGCCGGTGCGGTGCCAGGAACTCGATGAACATCAGTTCCATCGGGCCGCCAGGGAGAGTGCGCCGAGGGCCGCGATCACCGCGAACACGATCGCGAAGCCGGCGAACCGGTCGGTGATTTCGTGTTCCACCTGCTCGTACCCCACTTCGGATCCGATGTTGTCGTACACCTCGCTCAGGTCGGAGGTGCTGGCGGCGCTGTAGGCCTGGCCGCCGGTGATCGTGGCGATCTCCTGCAGCAGTTGTTCGTCCGGTGGCACCCGGTGCCGCTCCCCGTCCAGCTCCACGAAGCCGTTCTCGGTGCCGTAGGCGATCGTGTGGACCGGCACCTCGGCCTCCCTGACCGCGTGCGCGGCCTGGATCGGTGAGCGTCCGGAGGTGTTTTCCCCGTCGCTGAGCAACACGATAGCTCCGGGGGCAACCACGCCCGGGTTGTCCGGGTCGCCGGGCACCTGGGCCAGGGTGCGGAGCGCCAGGTGCAGCACCTCACCGATGGCGGTGGAATCCTGCAACCCGACGTTCTGCATCACCGTGGCGATGCTGCCGTGGTTGGTGGTCGGTGGGATCACCTGGGCGGGGTTGCCCGAGAGGGTGAGCAGCGCCACGTTGTACTTGTCGGGCAGGTCGTCGACGAAAGCGGTGATCGCCTCCTTCGCCGCGGCCAGCCGGTCGGGTGGCACATCGGTGGCGGCCATCGACTGGGACACGTCCAGGATCACCACCACGGTGGCCCGTTCCCGGGGCACGTCGACGGGCGCGTACGGCTTGGTGAACGCCACGGTCAACGAAATCAGGCTGAGCAGCGACACCGCGAACGCCAGGTGACGACGCCACTGGCCCTGTTTGGGTACCACCCGGCCGAGCACCGAGGTGTTGGTGAACCGCATGCCGCGCCGGTTCTTGCTGCGACTGGCCCAGATGTAGGCGCCGATCAGCAGCGGAATCACCAGCAGCAACAGCAGCCGGTCGGGGTGGGTCAGGCCGATGTCCATCAGCGGCTCACCCCCTGCGGCGGGGCGTGCAGCATCGAGGCGACCCGGCGGTAGGCCAGCACGAACCGGGCGATGTCCTGCACCCAGTCGCGGTCGGTGCGCAACTGGATGTGCCCCGCCCCCGAACGGCGCAGCGCGATCCGGATCCGTTCCCGCTGGGCCGCGGCGGCGGCGTCCATGCGTTGCCGGGCGCCGGCGTCGGCGGTGTTCACGTACCGTTCGAAGTCGGTTTCGGGGTCGCGGATCAGTATTTCACCGACGTCGGGAAACTCGATCTCGCGGCGGTCGACCACCTCGATCGCGATCACCTGGTTGCGCACCGACAGCCGCCGGATCGCGCGCTCCCAGGACGGTGGGACGTTCGGGTCGAGTTCGTGGTCACCCGGTTCCAGAAAATCCGATACCACCACGCGCAGGCCGCGGCGGCGTTGCATCCGGGCCATCTCCTCGATGCCCGAGGCCAGGGTCAGCGACCCCGTCGCGTGGTCGGGCACGATCGGTTCGTTCAACATGGTGCGCAACAGGCCGTACAGGGCGGTGCGCCCGGAGCGGGCGGGCAGCCGGCGCACCCGGTCGGGGCGCATCAGCATGCCGCCGAAGCGGTCACCCATCTTCTGGCTGAGGAAGCCGATCGTGGCGATCGCGGCGATCCCCAGATCTCGCTTGGTGACCCCGGCGGTGCCCCAGTTCATCGACGGGGTGACGTCCAGCAGCGCCCACACCTCGAGTTCGCGGTCGGCCATCGTGTCGCGCACGTGCGGGACGGTGGTGCGTGCGGTCACCGCCCAGTCCATCTTGCGCACATCGTCCTCACCCACCTGGTAGGGACGGGCGTCGTTGTTGTCGGCGCCGGGGCCGGGCAGCAAACCGAGATGGTCGCCCTGCAGGAAGCCCTCCAGCCGGCGCACGATGGTCAGCTCCAACCGGCGCAGCGCGGCTTCGGGGGCGAGCTTGTGCAACGGCAGGGTCGCCCCGGTGGGCGGCCCGATGACCGATGCGAGGGCTCCCTGCGGTTGCGTGGGAGCTGCGAAGTCCGGCGAACTCATGAACTCAGTGGAAACCCGGCTGGTGTCGGTGCTGGGTCTGGCTGACCTCACGCTGTTCGGCATTCCACACCGGGGTCGGTGGCGGCACCATCGCCACCACCCGTTCGACCACCTGGGCGGGGTCGATGTTGTCGGCGACCGCGTCGAAACCGAGCACCAACCGGTGCGCCATCACGTCCTTGGCAACCGACTGCACGTCGGTGGGCAGCACGTAATCGCGTCCGTGGATCAGCGCCAGGGCCCGGGAGGCGGCAACCAGGCCGAGGGTGGCACGCGGGCTGCAGCCGATCGAGATGACGTTGGTCAGGTCGGGCATACCGAAATCGGCCGGGGTACGGGTGGCCAGCACCAGCCGCACGATGTACTCGGCGACCAGATTGTGCACGAACACCGCCGAGGCCTTCTGCTGCAGGGCCAGGACGGTCGGGTTGTCCAGCACCCGGCTCGGTTCGGGCGGTTCCACGCTCATCCGGCGCAGGATCTCGAACTCCTCGTTGCCGCGCGGGTACGGCACGTCCACCTTGAGCAGGAACCGGTCGCGCTGGGCTTCGGGCAGCGGGTACACACCCTCGGATTCGACCGGGTTCTGGGTGGCGATCACGATGAACGGCTTCGGGGCCGGGTAGGTGGCGCCGCCGATCGACACCTGCTTCTCCGCCATCAGCTCCAGCATCGCCGACTGCACCTTGGCCGGTGCCCGGTTGATCTCGTCGGCCAGCACGAAGTTCACGAACACCGGGCCGAGTTCGACATCGAAGCCCTCCTGGGAGGCCTTGTAGATGCGGGTGCCGACGATGTCGCTGGGCACCAGGTCGGGGGTGAACTGTACGCGGGAGAACTCCCCGCCCACCACGGTCGCGAAGGAGCGCACCGCGAGGGTCTTGGCCACCCCGGGCACACCTTCGAGCAAACAGTGCCCCTTCGCCAGCAGGGCCACCATCAACTGCTCGACCATGTGCTCCTGGCCGACGATCACCCGTTGCACTTGGGCGATCGCGTCGCCCACCAGAGTTGCCGCCTGCTGGGTGTCCATCGTGGCCGCGGGTTCGGTGCTCACTACGCATTACTCCTGGGTGTGCTGCGACGTTCGAATGAACGCCACGGGCCACGATACGCGAACAGAGAGGCGATCATGGCGCGCAAGTGTGATGAGATATACCCCGATGTCCGATCCCACCGGCCCATCCGGCCCGCAACCGGAGGCCTTTCCGCTGCTCCCGCAGGATCCACCGTCGGTCGGTGGGTTTTGGCTGGACGCTCGTTTGCATGCCCAGCCGTCCGGCGTGGCGTTCCTGGCCCACGACGACGACGCCCGTCCGCTGGTGATCGTGCTGCTGTCGGAGGGGGCCGCCGGCGATGCCGCCGCCCGCGACCGGATGGCCGGGATGGTCAACCGCCTGCACATCGACCAGGTGGTGGCCCGTGGCGGTCAGGGCCAGGACACCGGACGCCTCGCGCGCCGCTATGTGCGTGACAACGACGCCCCGGTGGCCCCGGCCGAAGCCCCGAACGCACCCTGGGTAGCGTTGGCCCACGACGGGACGACCAGCTCACCGCGGATCGCCGAGGAGATCCTCACCGAGGTGTCGATGGCCCTGCTGCCACAACAGGGCGCGGCCGCCGGCCCCGACTACCGGCATTACTGGATCGACCGGATCAACCCGGGCCGATCCCGGATCTGGCCGTTGCCCTGGCCGGGCCGGCACGATCGGGCGGGCTGGGTGACGATCCTGGTGTCCTGGATTCTGATGTTGCTGTTGGCCGCGTTGGCGGTGCTGATCGCGATCTTGTTGTTCCGCAACGAACCGCCGCAATCGCCACCCCCGCCGGTGGAACAGACCGCCTCCCCGCAATCGGGGTCCCCGCCCCCGGATTCGAGTTCACCGTCACCGGATTCGGCCTCACCGTCCCCGGAGTCCGGGTCACCCTCGCCCGAGTCGGGCTCCCCCTCACCCGAATCCGGGTCGCCCAGCCCGGAGTCGGGATCACCGTCCCCGGAATCGGGGTCCCCCTCGCCCACCGATTCGGGGTCACCGAGCCCGGAGTCGGGTTCGCCGTCGCCGTCGGGTGATGAGACCGGGCCGTCGCCGTCCGAATCGGGCGGGGGCCAGCCCTCGCCGAGGTCCCGGCTGTGAGCGGGCGGTCGCCCGTCCGGATGATCGCCAGCGATCTGGACGGCACCTTCCTGGATCCGACCGGCGCGGTGTCGGCTGTGAACCGGCGGGCGGTGCGCGAGGCGACCGACGCCGGGCTGCACGTGGTGTTCGCCACCGGCCGGCCCCCGTCCTGGCTGTCGGTGTTGGAGGATCTCGACCTGGCCCACACCATCGTGGTGGCCTCCAACGGGGCCCTGCTCTACGACATCGCCACCGGTGAGGTGCTGCAACAGCACGCGATGTCGAACGAGGTCGTGCTGGAGTTGGCCGACCGGATGCGCGAAGCCCTGCCCGGGGTGAGTTTCGGGATCCAGCAGGACCACACCTTCGGGCACGAACCGGGCTATTTCGACGATGTGGTGCTCACCTCGGTGCCCGACACCGTCGATGCCGCCACCGTCGCCCGGTTCCGCGCCGGCCTGGTCGAGGGCCCGCTGCCCGAGTTGGTCGCGGCCGGGGCGTTCGTGAAGGTGCTGGTGAAACACCCCACCGCCTCCCCCGCCCGGATGGCCGAGGTGGTCGAACAGGTGGCCGGGGGCGAGGTGACCGCGACCTATTCGATGGGCCACTCCACCGGCCTGTTGGAGCTCAGCGCGCCCGGCATCTCCAAGGCGACGACGCTGGCCACCCACGCCGAGGAGCTGGGCGTCGACGCCTCCCAGGTGGCCGCTTTCGGCGACATGCCCAACGACCTGGCCATGCTGCACTG
>JAAYAO010000244.1 GCA_012719335.1 Propionibacterium sp.
CCACCGACGCGGCGGGAACGGACCTCCAGCGACGGCTTGACGTTGTCCAAGGCGCGCTTCAGAGTCTGCACCGGATCGACACCGGTCTTGGCCCGGGTGCCCTCCAGGGCGGTGTAGACGATGTTCTGCGCGACGGTCTTCTTGCCGTCGGTCAGGATCTTGGAAACCAACTGGCTGACCAGCGGCGAGCCGTAGACCGGGTCGACGTTGATCGGGCGCTTCTGGGCGGGTCCCTTACGCGGCATTACTTCTCCTTCTTCGCGCCGTAGCGGCTGCGTGCCTGCTTGCGCCCCTTGACACCCTGGGTGTCGAGGGAGCCGCGGACGATCTTGTAACGAACACCCGGCAGGTCCTTCACACGACCGCCGCGCACGAGCACCATCGAGTGCTCCTGCAGGTTGTGGCCGACACCGGGGATGTAAGCGGTGACCTCGATACCGGTGGACAACCGAACACGGGCAACCTTGCGCAGTGCGGAGTTCGGCTTCTTGGGCGTGGTGGTGTACACACGCGTGCACACGCCACGACGCTGGGGGCCGCCCTTGAGCGCGGGGGTCTTGTTCTTGTTCACCTTGGTGGAGCGGCCCTTGCGGACCAACTGCTGGATTGTGGGCACCGGCTGATGTCTCTTTCCGTTGTGGTCTTGCTCTCGAATGTCTTGCCTCGTTGCTGGGGCGTGTCGTTTCGCGTCACGTCCTGGCGACACTGCTGGGCCCGACCACGCTGGCGCGGGGGCACCGAAGCAGTACGTACGCGCTTCCCAGTCCGGGCCGCATCACCGGCGATCCATGTCGAGGCACGCACAAGAGTCCGGACAAGCCGAACACAAGGAGATAGATTACTTGTTGTACCCCAGCGGGTCAAAACGCGATCAGCAACGATACCGGGCCCGTCCGCGAGTCGCCGACCGTCAAACCCCACGCACCGGAGACAATATGTCCGTGTCCATTCCGCAGCCACCCCCCGCCCCCGGTCGAGTCATCGTCATCACCGGAGCCATGGCCGCCGGAAAGTCGACCGTCGCCGAGATCCTGGCCCACCACCTGCCGTTGTCGGTGCACATCCGGGGGGATTCCTTCCGCCGGATGATCGTCAACGGTCGCGCCGAGATGACCGTCCAGCCGACCGCCGAGGCCCGCAGTCAGTTGGAGTTGCGGTACGACCTGGCCGCCCACGTGGCCCTGGCCTGGGCCGGTCACGGCTTCGACGCCATCGTGCAGGACGTGATCATCGGCGACGACCTGCCCGCCTTCATCGACCGGTTGCCGGGGGTGGACCGTTTCCTGGTGGTGCTCTCCCCCAGCGTGTCGGCCCTGGAGTGGCGCGAACGCCAGCGGGACAAGCAATCCGAGACCTACATGTCGGTGGGCGCGATGGACAACACCTTGCGCAACGAAACCACCCGCATCGGGTACTGGCTGGATTCCTCGGCCCAGAGCCCCGACGAGACCGTCGCCGATATTCTGGCTAACCTCGATCGTGCCCGGGTCTGACTCCGCCCGGCCCTGAACGAAGACGAGGACCTCGATGGACGACGGCAACCGGCCCGATTTCGACCCGCCCGGCGCTGCGTCGTCGCCCGCCGAATCCCACCCGACACCGGCCGAACCCGATCCGGCACCGGCGGCACCGGCCCGTCCGACGACCGACGCCCCGGCCCCGCGCCGCCGCACCCCGCTGATTCTCGGCCTGGTCGGGCTGCTGGTGGTGCTGGTCGCGATCGGTGGGGTGCTGTGGTGGACGCTGGGACGTTCCTCCGGTGCCGGTGAGGGGCGCGTCCCGGTGCCCGACATCGACACCGCGCCGGAGATCACCTGGACCTTCCAGCTACCCGAGAACGCGGCGGACCTGCAGTGGGCCCCGGTCGCCGACGATCAGGCCCTGGTGTTCTCCTCGGCGATCGACCCGGCCGACCCGTCCCCGGTCTTTCTGATCGACGTCACCGACGGCAGCACCAACTGGGAGCTCGACCTGACCGAAGCCGCCGGCGAGATAGCGGCGGAATGGGTGGTCGGTCAGGATCTGCCCGGCACCGACTTCGTCTCGATCAACCTGTACACCGGTGACGGGCAGTCCCCCAGCACCTTTCTGTTGGTGAACCGGGCCACCGGTGAGCTGCACAGCAGCCGCGAACTCGGTATCGGTGAGGGGATCCTGACCGCGGAGTCGGGCAACATCTACCGGGCCAACTGGCTGGAATCGACGATCAGCCGGGTCGACGACCTGGCGAACCTCGACGACATCCTGTGGACCTCCGACATCCCGACCTTCGAGGGTGGCGACTTCAACATCGGCATCGAGGAACGCAACGGCTGGGCGATGTACGGACGGGTCTCCGGCATGGGTGGGGTCGCCGGCTACGACTGGCCGTTGTACTTCGCCGCCGCCGACGTCGAGGACGGCACCACCCCCGCTTGGATGCCGGCCGACGCCGAGGCGAGCAGCTTCGCCCTCTTCGACGACGTGGTCGTACAGATGATCCAGCGCGAGACCACCCGCGCCGTCGGGCTGGACCCGGACGGCTCCGAACTGTGGCACCTGGACAATTTCACCGGCGTGGTGATGCCGCTGGGCGAGATGATGTTCGTGATCGACCATCGCGAGGACCACACCGCGATCACCCGGTACGACCCGAAGAAGGGCACCCCGATGTGGGACACCCCCTCCCGGTTGCCGGTCGGTTCCGCGCTGGTGATGGTGGACGACAAGGTGGTGGCGTTGAGCACCGCCGAACCTCCGCAGGCGGTCACCATCAACCCGGCCGACGGGCAGTTGGGGCATACCCTGACCTTCCCGCAGACCTACCACCATCAGTACTTCGTCGGCACCGACCGGCTCTACGTGGCCACCCGCTCCGATCCCGGCACCGACCTGACCCTGATCGCCCAACCCGTCGACCAGCCCGGTTCGTTGTGGACCACCACCTTCCCGCCGGTCTACGAGGCCGCCCAGGTGGGCCGACACCTGGTGTTGATCGACATGGAACAACGCACGATGGCGGGCATCGGCACCCCGTGAGGTGAACGCACTGAGGGCCCGTCCGCAATGGACGGGCCCTCTGTCACGTGCTGGTTCAATCGGTCAGCGGTAGTCGCCGCCCAGATCGAAGTCCTCCAACGGCACCGCAGCACCCGAACCGGTGCCGAAGTCGTAGTCGAAGGGGTCGTAGGTCATCGAGTACGCCTGAGCCTTGGCCTCCGCGGTCGGTTCGACCCGGATGTTGCGGTACCGATCCAGACCGGTACCGGCCGGGATCAGCTTGCCGAGGATCACGTTCTCCTTCAG
>JAAYAO010000245.1 GCA_012719335.1 Propionibacterium sp.
ACTGCATGACGCAGGGGCTCGGTACGATCATGGACGCGCGCAACATCGTGCTGGTCGCCCAGGGGCGCAACAAGGCGCACGCCATCGCCGGCCTGATCGAAGGACCGATCACCGCGATGGTGCCCGGCTCGATCCTGCAGATGCACCAGCACGTCCTGGTGGTTCTGGACGAGGAGGCCGCCGCCGAGCTGCGGCTCGTCGACTACTACCGCACCGCCTACGCCATGAAGCCCGCCTGGCAACGATTCGAGTGAGGCCACCATGTTGATCACGAGCGAACGACTGCTCACCGGTACGGGGGCCGCCCCCACCCCGGGGTGGCTGGAGATCGCCGATGATCGGATCACCGCCGTCGGGGAGGGCACTCCTCCCCGGCCGGCCGATCTGGTGGTCGACGGCACCCTGGTGCCCGGATACGTGGATGCGCACTGTCACGGCGGCGGCGGGGCCGAGTTCGGCACCACCGATCCGTCCGACATCGATACCGCCCTGGCCGCCCATCTGCGGCACGGCACCACCTCGATCGTCGCCAGCCTGGTGACCGGCACCATCGACGCGCTGCGCGACCAGGTGCGTCTGCTCGTGCCGCGGGTGCGGGCCGGCGACCTGCAGGGCATCCACCTGGAGGGCCCCTGGTTGGCGGAGAAGTACAAGGGTGCCCACCCGATCGAGCTGCTCGCTGATCCGGACCCGGCCGCGGTGACCGATCTGCTGCAGGCCGGTGAGGGAATGATCCGGATGGTCACCCTCGCCCCGGAACGGCACCACTCGATGTCGGTGATCGAACTGCTCACCGAGCAGGGTGTGATGGCCGCCTTCGGGCACACCGATGCCAACTACCAGCAGGCCAAGGAGGCGATCGCCGCCGGCGCACGTGGGGTGACCCACCTGTTCAATGCGATGCCCGCCCTGCGGCATCGCGAGCCCGGCCCGATCCTGGCCGCCCTGGAGGATCCGTCGGTCACCCTGGAGTTGATCTTCGACGGGGTGCACGTGGCACGCGATCTGTGTGCCTTCGTGATGCGGTCCTTCCCCGACCGGGTCGCGTTGATCACCGATGCGATGGCCGCCGCCGGTGGCGGGGACGGCGACTACATGCTCGGCAATCTGCCGGTCAACGTCTGCTGCGGGGTGGCCCGGCTGGCCGATGGCAAGACCATCGCCGGCTCGACCCTCACCCTCGACCAGGCGGTACGCAATGCCGTGGCGGCGGGGATTCCGTTGGCGCAAGCCGTCCACAGCGCCACCGCGATCCCGGCACGCTACCTGGGTCTGGACGATGTCGGCGAGATCGCAGCCGGCAAGCGTGCCGACCTGGTGGTGCTGGACGACGACCTGCAGGTGCAGCAGGTGATGCTGCGCGGGTCGTGGACCAGCGAGATGGGTTCCGACTGACGCCACGGATGAAACCCATCGGGGGCGGACCCCCACCCCGGTGCCCGCCCCGAAGCCGAACGGCCCATCGTCATCCCCGATGGGCCGTTCGTGCGTGTCCCGCCGGTCAGTGTTCGCTGACCGGCTGACTGCTGTCCAGTGACATGTGCACCTGGTACATGTCGCCGCGGTAGTACGACACCACGCATTCGACCGGGATCCGCCCGGAGCGGGAGATGCGTTCGAAGACCAGCAGCGGGGTGTTCACCGGGGCATCGAGCATGTGCGCCCGCGCCCCCTGGGCCGCCTCCCCCCACAGGGTCTGGTCGGCCTTGTCGATCACCCGGCGGTACGTGTTCGCGAACAACTCGTACAGCGAACCGGACAGCTCGTGCTGCCCCAGCTCGGGGAAGATCGCGTCGGGGTACCAGCCGATCTCCACCGCCAACGGGCGGGCGTCGGCCAACCGCACCCGGGTCAGATTCCAGGCCCGCTCCCCCGGCCCCATCAACAGCTTGCGGGCCACCGAACCGGGCGGCTCGACCAATTCCACCCCGACCACCCGGGTCGAGGGCCGAAACCCGCGCCGCAGCATGTCCTGGGTGAAGGAGGCCAGGTGCAGGTGGCTGCCCACCCGCGGGGTGACCGCGAAGGTGCCCTTGCCCTGGATCCGGCGCAGCAGCCCCTCGGCGACCAGCGAGTCGATCGCCTTGCGCACGGTGGCGCGGGAGACCTGGTAGCGCCCCATCAGTTCGCGTTCGGAGGGGATCATCTTGCCGGGAATCGCCTCCGCGGCGATCAGGTCGCGCAGTTGTTCGTGCTTGGTCTGCGGGCCGTCCAGAATCCGCCCGACCTGGAGATTGTCGGTCATGAGAGCCTCCCGGGTCGGTGGTATGCGCTGGTACGGACCAATCGTACCCGGTACCGCCCCGGATCAATACTTCGCCACGGGGGTGGGAATCTCCCCGGTCGGGGAACTAGCCCAACAGCACCCGGACGTCGGCGACATCCTGGGTCATCTGCTCCACCAGGGATTCCACGCCGTCGAAGCGCACCTGGCCGCGGACATGGGCGACGAACTCGACGTCGATGTGGCTGCCGTACAGGTCGAGGTCGTCACGGTCGAGCACGTAGGACTCGACGCGGCGCTCCATCCCGTCGAAGGTGGGGTTGGAGCCGACCGAGATGGCCACCGGCAGGGTGCCCAGGTCGGGTTGATCCCGGCAGGTCATCCAGCCGGCGTACACCCCGTCCATCGGCACCGCGTACCCGGACACCGCGAGCAGGTTCGCGGTCGGGAAACCCAGTTCGCGGCCCCGTTGGTCGCCGTGCTGCACCTCACCACCGAAGCGGTACCAGCGGCCCAGCATGTGCGCGGCCGCGGTGACGTCGCCGTCGGCCAGCACCTGGCGGATCCGGGTGGACGAGGTGGGGCCGGCACCTTCCAGCACCAGGTCGAGGCCGTTGACCAGAAACTCGCCGCCGGCGATCTCGCGCAGCGTGTCGACGTTGCCGGCCGCCCCCTTGCCGAAGCGGAAGTTGTCCCCGACCACCACATGGTCGGGTCGCATCGGACGAATCACCCGGTCGACGAAATCCGCCGGTGACCACTGGGCCAGTTCGGGGGTGAAGTCGACCACCTGGGTGGCATCGGCGCCGGCTTCGGCCAGCAGGGCCAGACGGTCCTCCAGGGTGGACAACAGCAGCGGGCCGGTGCCGGGCCGGATCACCCAGTTGGGGTGCGGCCAGAAGGTCACGGCCATCACGTGGCCGTCCCCGTTGTGCGCCCGGGCGGCCTGCAACACCGCGCGGTGCCCCAGATGGACGCCGTCGAAGTTGCCGATCACGACCGTGGTTCCCACGCGCGTTTCCTCCTCGTCACCGGGACCGTCGTCCCGCTCGATGCTATCCGTCGTTGCGCCGGTTCGGCCCGGCACCCTCACCCACCGGTGGCCGGGGCGAAGACCGAGTCGGCCACCGAGGTTTCCCCATCCGGAGTGTAGAGCGCCAGGAAGGTGCCGTTGCGGTCGAAGACCGCGGTCAGGCCCGGCAGCTGAATCCGCAACCGTCGCCCGTGCCGGACGTCGTTGGCCTGCTCGTCGTCGACGGTGACGGTGCTGAAGGCTTCGGGCACCACCTCGTCCAGGCTGCGCACGGTGAGTTCGTCGATGTCCGGCCCGACCGGGCAGGTTTCGGCCAGGGTCCACGGCCCGACCCGGGTGCGTCGCAGCCGGGTCAGGTGTCCCCCGGCGCCCAGGGCGGAGCCCAGGTCGCGGGCCAGTGCCCGGATGTAGGTGCCGGTGCTGCAGTCGACCTCGACGTCGACGTCGACCACCTCGATTCCGTCCACCTCGTGCGCGCGCACGTCGAGCACGTCGAAGCGCCGCACGGTGACCTCGCGGGCCTTGAGCACGACGTCCTCACCGGCGCGTACCCGGGCGTAGGCACGTTTGCCGTCGACCTTGATCGCCGACACCGCGGAGGGAACCTGCCGGATCCGGCCGCGCAACGGCACGATCGCGGCCCGGATCGCCTCGGCCTGCACCCCGGACGCGCCGGGCTGGTCGGTGATGTCCCCCTCGGCGTCGTCGGTGACGGTCGCCTGCCCCAACCGGATGGTGGCCAGGTACGACTTGTCGCGCCCGGCCAGGTGACCGAGCAGCCGGGTGGCCCGGCCCACGCCGATCACCAGCACCCCGGTGGCCATCGGGTCGAGGGTGCCGCCGTGGCCGACCTTGCGGGTGCCCAGCAACCGACGGACCCGGCCGACGACCTGGTGGGAGGTCCAACCCGAGGGTTTGTCGACCACCACCAGGCCGTCGGTGCCGGTCAGTGGTCCTGCTCCTCGTCGTCGGCCTCCGCACGCGGTTTGCGGTACGGGTCGGCCTCGCCGGCGTAGGCGGCCGAGGCTGCCTGCTCGGCGACCGCGGCGTCACCGGCCCGGGCCCGGGCCAGCGCGTCCTCGATCTCCGCGGCGGTTTCGGGCACCGAGTCGGGTACGAAGGTCAGCGACGGGTTGTGCCGCAGGCCGAGCTGCTTGCCCACCTCGGTGCGCAGCATGCCGGTGGCCGAGGCCAGCGCGGCCGCGGTGTCGGCATGGGCTGCGGCGTCCCCCATCACCGTGTAGAACACGGTGGCTTCCCGGGTGTCCCCGGTCAGCTCCACGTCGGTGACCGTGACGAACCCCAACCGGGGGTCCTTGACCCGCCGGGCCAGCAACTGGGCGACCAGGGTGCGGATCCGGTCGGCGAGCTTCAGCACGTGTGCTGAGGTCATGGAAGTTCCCTTCGTCAGTCCCGAGCCTTCTCCACCATTTCGAAGGTCTCGATGATGTCCTCGGTCTTGATGTCGGAGAAGTTCGACAGCGTGATACCGCACTCGAACCCTTCGCGCACCTCGGTCACATCGTCCTTCTCACGGCGCAGCGACTTGATGTCGGTTTCGGTGATGACGACCCCGTCGCGGAGCAACCGCGCCTTGGCGTTGCGGCGGATCAGGCCGCTGAGCACCATACAACCGGCGATGGTGCCGGCCTTGGACGAACGGAAGATCTCCCGCACCTCGGCCTGACCGAGCTGGACCTCCTCGTAGATGGGCTTGAGCATGCCCTTCAACGCGGCTTCGATCTCGTCCAGCGCCTGGTAGATCACCGAGTAGTAACGGATGTTGACGTTCTCGCGGTCGGCCAGTTCGGTCGCCTTGCCCTGGGCACGCACGTTGTAACCCAGGATCACCGCACCGGAGGCCGCCGCCAGCGACACGTTGGTCTCGGTGATCGCACCGACACCGCGGTCGATGACCCGCAGCGACACCTCTTCGCCGACGTCGATCTGCGACAGGGTGTCCTCCAGCGCCTCGACCGAACCGGACGAGTCGCCCTTCAGGATCAGCAACAGCTCCTGGGTCTCGCCCTTCTCCAACTGCTCGAAGAGCTGATCCAGAGTCTTGCGGCGGGCACCGGCGGCCTGCGCAGCGGCCCGGTTGCGGGCTTCGCGCTGGTCGGCGATCTGCCGTGCGGTGCGGTCGTCCGCCACCACCAGGAAGGAGTCACCGGCCCCGGGCACCGAGGTCAGACCCAGCACCTGCACCGGCATCGACGGCGGAGCCTCGTCCACCATCTCGCCGTGGTCGTTGACCAAGGCCCGCACCCAGCCGTGCGCCGGACCGGCCACGATCGAGTCACCGACCCGCAGCGTGCCGCGTTGCACCAGCACCGTGGCCACCGGGCCACGGCCCTTGTCGAGGTGCGCCTCGATGGCGACACCCTGGGCGTCCATCGACGGGTTGGCGCGCAGGTCCAGCGCCGCGTCGGCGGTCAGCACGACCGCTTCGAGCAGGTCGTCCAGACCCTGACGGGTCACCGCGGAGACGTCGACGAACATCGTCTCGCCGCCGTACTCCTCGGGCACCAGCCCGTACTCGGTGAGCTGGCCGCGCACCCGGGTCGGGTCGGCGGTGTCCTTGTCGACCTTGTTCACCGCCACCACGACCGGCACATCGGCCGCCGTGGCGTGGTTCAACGCCTCGATGGTCTGCGGCATCACGCCGTCGTCGGCGGCCACCACCAGCACGGCGATGTCGGTCGACTTCGCACCACGGGCACGCATCTGGGTGAACGCCTCGTGACCGGGGGTGTCGATGAAGGTGATCCGGCGATCCTCCCCGTCGACCTCGGTGTGCACCTGGTACGCACCGATCGACTGGGTGATGCCGCCGGCCTCCCCGGAGACCACGTTGGCGTGCCGCAGGGCATCCAACAGCTTGGTCTTACCGTGGTCGACGTGGCCCATCACGGTGACCACGGCCGGGCGGTGTTCGAGGTCTTCCTCGTCGCCCTCGTCCTCACCGAACTCGATGTCGAAGCGTTCCAGCAGCTCGCGGTCCTCGTCCTCGGGCGAGACGACCTGGATGTTGTACTCCAGTTCGGCACCGAGCAGTTCGAGGGTATCGTCGGCCACCGACTGGGTGGCGGTGACCATCTCACCGAGGTGGAACAGCACCTGCACCAGCGAAGCCGCGTCCACGCCGATCTTCTCGGCGAGGTCGGTCAGCGAAGCGCCGCGACGCAGCCGGACGGTCTGGCCGCCGCCCTTGCGCAGCCGCACGCCGCCGATCGACGGGGCCTCCATCTGATCGAACTCTTGACGCCGCTGCTTCTTCGACTTGCGACCGCGTCGCGACGGGCCGCCGGGACGCCCGAAGGCACCCTGGGTGCCCGAGCCACCGCGACCACCGCGACCACCGCGGCCGCCGCCCATCGGGCCGCCGCCACCGGGCGGGCCACCGCGACCGGGGCCACCGCCACCGGGGCCACCACGACGACCACCGCCACCGGGGCCACCCCGGCCCCGGGTCGGGGCGCCGAGCTGGCCGGAGCTCTGCTTGGGCATCATCGCCGGGTTGGGGCGCGGCATCCCGGGGACACCGCCACCGCCACCACCGGGCCGGGGCCCGGGGGCACCGCGGCCGGCCGGCGGACGCGGCGCGGGCCGGTCACCGGCGGGCGGGCCGGGGCGGGGACCACGACGTGCGGTACCCATGCCCTGGCTCGAGGCGAAGGGGTTGTTGCCCGGACGCGGGCCACCGCGACGCGGCGGGGCCGGGGTCGGGCCACCGGGCAGACCACCGGTCGAACCCGGGCGGGTGCGTCCGCCACCGGGGGCGGCGGGACGCGGACCGGGTCGGGGGCCCGGCCGCGGGCCGGGGGTCGGGGTCGGCGCGGCATCGGCCGCCGGACGCGGAGCCGGCGGCTTCGGGGTGGGTGCCGCCTCCTGCGCCGCGGGCTGTTCCGGCCGCGGATCGGCGGGAGCGGGCCGCTTGGCCGGCGGTTCGGAACGGGTCGACGGCGGGGCCGGCGGAGCCGCGGGGGTACCGGGGCGGGTGGCCGGGGGCCCGGGGCGGGTCGCCGGCGGGGCCGAACGGGTGGCCGGGGGGCCCGGACGCGTGGCCGGCGGGCCGGAACGGGTCGAGGGCGGGCCCGGCTTGGCCGCCGAGGGCCTGGTCGAGGGGGCCGCGGGGCGGGTGGACGGCGGTGGGGCCGGCGTGGCGGCGGCCGGCTTGGCCGCCTCTTCACTGCTCAGCTTCTCGCGCAACCGCCGCACGACGGGCGCCTCAATGGTCGAGGAGGCCGAACGAACGAACTCCCCCATGTCATTGAGTTTTGCCAGAACTTGCTTGCTTTCCAGTCCGAGCTCCTTGGCGAGCTCGTAGACACGGACCTTGGACACTACTCTCCTTCAGGTCCGGGCCTTGCGCCTGGACCGGTTTTAGTTGGCGTGCATGCTCATCGGTACGTACTCATCGAGTGGTCATGAGCGTTAAACCCACTTTCCTGACGTGTGCTGGCCCCGATCGGGACGCAGGCGCATCGAGTACTCTAACGCGTTTCGGCCCCATTGTTGAAACCGAAGCCCGGATCACGGCGGATTTGCTCGTGATCGACGTCGGTGCGGCGCAGCCCGCGACCGATCGCGCGACGTCGGCAGGCGGTGTCGACACAGCTCTCCCGGTCGTGCACCCAGACGCCTCGTCCGGGCCGGGTCGCGGTCGGGTCGAGCACCACCGCACCGCGGTCCGGATCCCACACCAGGCGCAGCAGCGCCGTCCGGTCGTCGACGCCGCGGCACCCCACGCAGGTGCGTTGCGGGGTGGCCACCGGCGCTACTTCACCGAACCCTGGGTCAGCCCGGAGACGATCCAGCGCTGCAGGAACAGGAACAGGGCCAGGATCGGCAGGGCGGCGATGATCGCCCCGGCGGCGAACTGGCCCCAGTTGGCGGCCAACTGGTCGGACACCCAGCCGTACATGCCGACCGCGACCGTCCAGTTCTCCTCCGACTGCAGGATGATCTTGGCCAACATGAAGTCGTTGAAGGTGGAGATGAAGCTGAGCAGGCCCACCACGGTCAGGATCGGCATCACCAGCGGCAGGATGATCCGCCAGTAGATGTGCGCGTGCGAGGCGCCGTCGATCTTGGCGGCCTCGTCCAGTTCCTTGGGCACGGTGTTGAAGGTGCCGTACATCAGGAAGGTGTTCACCCCCAGGGCGCCACCCAGGTAGACGCAGATCAGACCGATCTTGCTGTTCAGGCCGAGGAAGGGCACCACCTCACCGAGAGTGAGAAGCAGCAGGAAGATCGCCACGAAGGCGAGCAACTGCGGAAACATCTGCAGCACCATCAGGAAGGTCAACCCGAATTGGCGCCCGGCGAAGCGGTACCGGGAGAAGGCGTAGGCCGCCGAGGCGCCCATCAACACGGTGCCCAGGGAGGTGATCACCCCGATGATCAGGGTGTTGCCCAACCAGGTCCAGAAGTAGGTGTCGGACAGCCGGGCGAAGTTCTCCAGGCTCACGGTGGAGAACATCGCGTTCGAGCCGGTGAGCGTGCCACCGGGGTTCAGCGCGGCCGACAGGATGTACAGGATCGGGAAGGCGGCGAAGATCACCGCGACGATGCCGACCACGTGCCGCCAGCCGACGTCGGCGAACATCCGCCCGACGCTGCGCTGCCGATGGGTGTCGGCGGTGACCGGCTCGGAAGTGTGCGGGGTGCTCATCTCAGTCCTCCATCTTCTGCGACAGCCGGAAGCTGATCGCCGACACGGTCGCCACGATCAGGAAGATCACGATCGACAGGGCCGAGGCCAAGCCGTAGTTGCGGGAGGCCGAACCGTCCAGACCCGAGACCGAATAGACCATGGTGATCAGCAGGTCGGTGGCCCCGATCGGGGCCGAGGTGTCGGTGAATCTGGGACCGCCCCCGGTGAGCATGTAGACCAGGTTGAAGTTGTTGAAGTTGAACGCGAAGGACGAGATCAACAGCGGGGTGACCGCGATCAGCAGCAGCGGCAGGGTGATCCGGCGGAACTGCTGCCACCCGGAGGCACCGTCGATCTTCGCCGCCTCGTACACGTCGCCCGGGATCGCCTGCAGGGTGCCGGTGGCGATCAGGAACATGTACGGGAAGCCCATCCACAGGTTGACCATGATGATCGCGAGTTTCGCCAGCCAGGGGTCGTTCAGCCAGGCGATCGGCATCCCACCCAGCAGTACCTGGTTCACGAACCCGAAGTCACGGTTCAACATGCCCTGGAACAGCAGGGCGGTCAGGAAGGCCGGGAAGGCGTACGGCAACAGCATCAGGGTGCGGTAGATCTTGCGGCCCCGCATCCGCTCGCTGTTCATCACGATCGCCAGGAACAGGCCGAGGAAGAAGGTGGTCAGCACCGAGGCGATCGCGAAGACCACGTTCCAGGCGAGCACCTTCAGGAAGGGCCCCGAATAGCGTTGGTCGCTGAACGCGGTGGTGAAATTCTCCGCCCCGACGAAGACCCGCCACCCGACGGTCAGGGTGCTGCCGTCATCGGCCTGGAACTGACCGCGGTCATTGGCCCGGTAGACCATCCCGGTGTCGGAGTTGGTCATCGTGTCGGTCTCGGGGTCGTAGGTGACCACCGAGCGGTAGGCGTAACCGGTGCGGGCGTCCTGGGTGCCGATCGACCCGGCGTTCGGGTCGTCGGAGACCGGCACCCGCAATTGGGTGACCTCCTGGCTGCGCGCCACCGCGTCCGACCAACTCAGCACATTCCAGCCGGGTACCTCGACGATCGTGGTGCCCTCGACCACCGCATCCGGGGCCTCCTCCAGCGGCTGGTCCTCGGTGCCGACCTTGACCATGTCGTCCTCGAGGACGGCGAAGCCGAGGTCGGTGCCGGGGAAGGTCTGCTCGACCACGACCAGCGGCAGGGCGGGCGAACCCTCGACCCGGCGCTGGTTCTGCATCACATTGGCCGCGATCGCATCGGCCTTGTCGGAGTTGTGGCCGGCCCCGTAGTTGGTGAAGGCCACGTAACCGGTGTACCCGACGGTGAACACCTGGTAGATCAGCAGGAAGACCAGGCCGGGCAGCAGGTACTTCAGCGGCAACATCCGCTTGGTGAAGTAGACGATGTCGGCCAGCACGACGAAGAACACCGTGACGGCCAGGATGATCCAGGACTGTTGGGACCAGGCCGCGAGGATGATGTAGACCCCGAGGGCGTTGATCAGTGCCATCAGGATGAGCTTGATGAAGAAGCCCGGACGTATCGACGTCGCGTGCGACTCCCGGGCGCGCTTGCTGCGGCGCTCTTCGGGTGGAGCTTCCGGCTGGGTCATCGGTTGTTCTCCGGGTCGACGGGATCGGGGAAGGGTGGGTGTGTGACCGTGGGGCGCACGCCGGGGTGGCGCACGCCCCACGATCCGGGTCGATCAGCCGGTCAGCCGATCGCCCCTTCGATATCGGAGACCATCTTCTGCCAGGCCGCTGCCGGCTCGGCGTCACCGTTGATGATCTGTGCCTCGGTCACGCCCCAGAAGGTCCACACCGCGGCCATCTCCGGAATGGAGGGCATCGGCATGGCGTCGGCGGCGATGTCGGCGAAGCCCTTGGCCAGCGGGTCGGAGGAGATCTCGTCGGCGGCCTCGGTCAGCGCCGGGGTCCGGTCGCCGGCCTCGTACATCTTCACCTGGATGTCCTTGGTGCCGATGTAGTTCACCAGGAACTCGGTGGCCAGGATGCCGTTCTCGGACTTGGCCGAGACGTAGAAGCCCTGCACGCCGATGAACGGCACGGCCGGTTCACCACCGGCGGACGGGATCGGGTCGACCGCGAGGTCCATGCCGTCGAATTCCTCGATCAGCCAGGGGCCACCCACCATGTAGGGGGTTTCGCCGTTCTTGAAGGCTTCGCGGGCGATGTCGTAGGTGATCGAGGTGTTCAGCACGCCGTCACCGTTGGCGCCGTGGTCGGCCAGCCACTGGGCGAAGGCCTCGCCCTGCTCGCCGCCGAGGGCCAGCTCGGAGGAGTAGGAGCCGTCCTCGTTCTGTTCGAACACCGGCGCCCCGAAGGAGTGCTGGAAGGGAACCATCGTGTAGGGGTCACCCTCGGTGCTGACCTGGATCACGAAGGGGTACTTGGTGCCGGCTTCCTGGCCCGCGGCGATCATCTCGTCGAAGGTTTCCGGGGTCGGGTCGGGCGCCAGTTCGACGTTGCGGATCAGGCCGAGGTTCTCCACCGCGTAGGGCACGCCGTAGACCTGGCCGTCGAAGGTGAAGGCCTCCAGCGCGACGTCGGTGAAGTCACCGGCCTTGTCGCCGAACTCCACCGGGGACACCACACCGTTCTGGGTCAGTTCGCCCAGCCAGTCGTGGGCGCCGACGGTGATGTCGGGGCCTTCACCGGTCGGTACCTGGGCCAGGAAGTCGGCCCGGATGTCCTCGAAGTTCTTCTGTACGAGCTCGACCTTGGCTCCGGTCGCCTCCTCGAAGGCGTCGGCCGCGGCCTGGGTGGGGGCCATTCGGGTCTCATCCACCCATACGGTCAAAGTCTGGCCGGTGCCGTCCGGGGCTGCCTGGGTTTCGTCATCACCGGCGGGATCGCCGCTGGTTCCTCCGCCGCCGCCACAGGCGGTCAAGGTCACGACCGCGGTGGCGATGAGTGCTGCTCCGATGCGTCGACGCATGCGTTTCTCGCTTTCCTACTGAGGTTGTGGCCGGGATTGTGTCCACGCGCCGCACTCTATGCCCCCGGCTACTCACCGGTCACCAGGGGTGGGTCTTTCGTTATGGTGAAGCAATGGCTGCACCCGAGAGCACCCGTGACCGCGATTGGTGGCGCGACGCCGTCATCTATCAGATCTATCCCCGATCCTTCGCCTCCTCCGGTGCCCCGGTGGGTGACCTGGCGGCGATCACCGCCCGGTTGGACCATCTGGTCACCGTCGGTGCCGACGCCCTGTGGCTGTCGCCGTGTTACGTGTCGCCGCAACGCGACGGGGGGTACGACGTCGCCGACTACCGCGACATCGACCCGCTGTTCGGCGACCTGGCCGACATGGACGCGCTGATCGCCGAGGCTCATCGGTTGGGTCTGCGGGTGATCGTGGACCTGGTGCCGAACCACACCTCCGATCAGCACGAGTGGTTCCGGGCGGCGCTGGCCGCGGGCCCGGGCAGCCCGGAGCGGGAACGGTACTGGTTCCGCGAGGGCCACGGCGCACAACCGCCGAACGACTGGCGCTCGGTGTTCGGGGCCGGGGCGTGGACCCGGGTCCGTGACCGGCCGGATGCGCCCGGTTCGGCGTGGGCCGAGGACGAATCGTGGTACCTGCACCTGTTCGACACCAGTCAGCCGGATCTGAACTGGGACCATCCCGAGGTACTCGAGGAGTTCGACGACATCCTGCGGTTCTGGCTGACCCGCGGGGTGGATGGTTTTCGGGTGGACGTGGCCCACGGCCTGGCCAAGGACCCCGAACTGCCGGATTGGGCGAACCGGGCCGAGATGGCCGGGCACGGCGACCGGGCGCAGGCCCCGATGTGGGACCGCGACGAGGTGCACGAGATCTACCGGCGCTGGCACCGGGTGCTGGCCGAGTTCGGGCCGGATCGGATTCTGGTCGCCGAGGCCTGGGTCGACCCGCCCGCCCGGCTGGCCTGCTACGTCCGGCCCGACGAGATGCATCAGGCCTTCAACTTTGACTTCCTGAGCTGTCCCTGGCATGCCGAGGATCTGCACCGGGTGATCAGCGACACCCTGTCGGCCAACGACGCGGTGGGGGCGCCGACCACCTGGGTGTTGTCCAACCACGATGTGGTGCGGCATGCGTCCCGGCTCGGGCTGGAGGTGACCGGTAAGGGGCCGAACGGTATCCGCCCCGGTGAACCGCAACCCGACGTGGAGTTGGGTGCCCGCCGGGCCCGGGCGGCGACCGCCCTGATGCTGGCCCTGCCGGGCAGCGCCTATCTGTACCAGGGTGAGGAGTTGGGCCTGCCCGAGCACCTCGACCTGCCCGACGAGGTGCGCCAGGATCCGGCTTTCTTCCGCACCGGCGGCGAGGAGGCCGGCCGGGACGGCTGCCGGGTGCCGCTGCCCTGGGTGGCTGATGCCCCGGCCTTCGGGTTCTCCCCCACCGGGGAGTCCTGGCTGCCGCAGCCGGCCGAGTGGGCCGACCTGGCCGTCGACCGGCAACTGGACGACCCGGGCTCGTCCCTGGCGATGTACCGCGACCTGATCCGGCGGCGCCGGGAGTTGGGTCTGGGCCGGGGCACCTGGCAGTGGCTGGACACCCCCGATGGGGTGCTGGCCGGGGTGAACCGCGGCGAGGGCCGGGCCGACCTGCTGGTGGTCTGCACCGTCGAGGCGTCCTGGCCGGTGCCGGACGGCTGGCGGGTGCTGCTGGCCACCGATCAGGTCGGGGTGGACGGTCTCGTGCCGACCGGGACGACCGTGTGGGCGACCACCAGCCGGTGAATCAGCGGGTTCGGGTCAGGGTCACCGGTGGGCTGATGGTCTGGCCGCCGTTCGCGGCGGTGGCCACCACCCGATAGGTGTACGTGCCCGGCGTGCTCGCGCCGTAGGTCAGCCGCAGTGCGTAGAACCCGTTCGCCCCCGAGGTGCCCACCTGCGAGGTCGACCACCGGCCGTCCGGTAGCTTCACCTGCACCTGCACCGGCCGACCCGAACCACCCGAGACCGTGCCCCAGACGTTCGTGACTTCCCCGGCCTTCTTGATGCCGGCGGTCGTCACGGTGATCTCCATGCTGTTGGTGCGCGCCAGGGTGACGGTCGGGCTGATCGATTTGCCACCGTTGGCGGCGGTCGCGATCACCCGGTAGGCGTAGGAGCCGGGCGTGTTGGCCCCGTAGGTCAGCGGCAGCGAGAAGGAACCGTTCGACCCCGAGGTGCCCACCTGCGAGGTCGACCAGCGGCCA
>JAAYAO010000027.1 GCA_012719335.1 Propionibacterium sp.
CAGTGACGAGTCACTGGTTTCGAGACGGCCCTGCGGGCCTCCTCAACCGACGTGACTCGTGCGGTCGCGGGTGTCGAGACGGCCGTGCGAGTCTCCCCAGCTGGTGTGGCTTGTGGCGCCACTGGTTTCGAGACGGCCCTGCGGGCCTCCTCAACCGACGTGACTCGTGCGGTCGCGGGTCTCGTCAACCGATGTGATTGTGGGCGCAGGCGCCCTATCCGCTGGTTGAGCCGGACGCGCCAGCGTCCGCGTCGAAACCCCGGGCAGACTCCTACATCAGCGCCCGAGGACGTCCTTGAGTGCGGCCAGCACCAGCAGCGCTGCGTCGGGTCGGGCGTTGTGGCCCATCAACCCGATGCGCCACACCTTCGTGGCCCAGGGGCCGACGCCGGCCCCGATCTCGATGTCGAAACGGTTCAGCAACTCCGCGCGCACCGCGGCCGCGTCCACTCCGTCCGGCACCAGCACGGTGGTCAGCTCGGGCAGGCGCCAGCCCTCCTCGGCGAACAGGTCCAGGCCCATCTCCTGCAGCCCGTCCTGCAGTAGGTGGCCGGCTTCGGCATGCCGGGCGTTCACCGCGTCCAGCCCCTCGTCCAGAATGCGGGTCAGGCCGGCATGCAGGGAGACCACCATCGCCACCGGGGCGGTGTGGTGGTAAGTGCGCTGCCCGCCCTTGCCGGCGGCCTCCCCGACGTATCCGCCGAGCAGGTTCAGGTCGAGGTACCACGACTGCGGCTTGGCCACCCGACGGTCGAAGGCGCGTTGGTTGATGGTGAACGGGGCCAGGCCCGGGGCCACCCCGAGGCACTTCTGGGTGCCCGCGTAGCCGACATCGATGCCCCACGCGTCGGCGTGCAATTCGATGCCGCCGATCGAGGTGACCGCGTCGGTGATCAGCAGGGCATCGTCCTTGCCCGCACCGAGGGCGGCGATGTCGGAGCGCACACCCGTGGAGGTTTCGGCGTGCACCGCGGCGATGATCGCCGGGTTCGGGTGCGCCGACAGCACCCGGTCGACGTCGACGGTGCGGCCGAAGTCGTGTTCGACGGCGATCACCTCGGCGCCGCAGCGGGCCGCCACATCGCACATCCGCTGCCCGAACAGGCCGTTGACCGCAACCACCACCACGTCCCCGGGGTGGACGGTGTTCACGAACGCGGCCTCCATGCCGGCCGACCCGGTGGCCGACAGGGGCAGGGTGCGGCTGTTCTCGGTGCCCCACACGGTGCGCAGCATGTCGCTGGTCTCGTCCATGATCCGGATGAACTCCGGGTCCAGATGTCCGAGCAGTGGTTGCGACAGGGCCGAGGTGGCCTCCGGGTACGGATTGGACGGGCCGGGGCCGAAGAGGTGGCGTTCGCGAATCATGCCCCCGACGGTAGAGGAACAACCCGCCCGCTGGGGAGGGGGCGACCGCGGGAATGGGCGGTCTTCACCCCGGATGACTGAAAACACACGCCACAGCGGGTCATGTGGCTCCCGAGGGCCCGAAACGGCCGATCTTGGTGCGTTTTCAGTCACCGCCACCGGACGAGCGCGGGGCTCTGCCTAAAGGAGTGCCCCCGGGTTGAGGATGCCGTCCGGGTCCAGGGCGTCCTTGACCCGCTGGGTCAGGGCCATCACCTCGGGCCCGAGCTGGTGCGGCAGCGCGTGCCGTTTGGCCCGGCCCACCCCGTGCTCGCCGGTGATCGTGCCGCCGAGTTCGACCGCAGCGGTCATGATGTCGTCGAAGGCCGCCCGGGCGCGCGCCTCGGAGTCGGGGTCGGCCGCGTCGTAAACGATGATCGGGTGGGTGTTGCCGTCCCCGGCATGGGCCACCGTCGGGATCTCGATGTCATGGCGGGCGGCGATCTCCTCGACCGCGGCCAGCATCTGCGGCAGCAGTGGCACCGGCACGCCGACATCCTCCAACAACAAGGAGCCGCGCACCTCGACCGCGGTGAAGGCGGCGCGGCGGGCCGCGATGAACAACTCGCCCTCGTCCGGGTCGTCGGTTTCGAACACCTCGGTGGCCCCGGCATCCCGGCACACGTCGCGCACCGTGGTGATCTCGTCGACCCGGGCCTCGCCGGGGGAGTCGCACTGAACGACCAGCAGGGCGCCGGCGGTGCGGTCCAGGTCCATCGGGGTGAAGTCCTCGACCGCGTTCACCGAGGCCTGGTCCATCAACTCCATCATCGACGGACGGAACATGCCGCGCACCGTCACCACCGCTTCGGCGGCCGCGGCCACGGTCGGGAACATCGCGACCAGGGTGGAGGCCGGCGGGGGAGGCGGCACCAGCCGCAGGATCGCCCGGGTGACGATGCCCAGGGTGCCCTCGGAGCCGACGAACAGCTTCACCAGCGGCAGGCCGGCGACATCCTTGATCCGCTTGCCGCCGAGGGTGACCGGGGTGCCGTCGGCCAACACCACATCCAGTCCGAGTACATAGTCGGTGGTCACCCCGTACTTCACGCAGCACAACCCGCCGGCGTTGGTCGCCACGTTGCCGCCGATCGAGCAGATGTCATAGGAGGACGGGTCCGGTGGGTACCACAGGCCGTGGGCGGCCGCGGCGGCCTTGACCTCGATGTTGAGGGCGCCCGGTTCGACGATCGCCACCTGGCTGGCGGTGTCGATCTCGATGCCGCGCATCCGGTCCAGGGAGATGGTGATGCCGCCGTCGACACCGGCCGATCCGCCCGACAGGCCCGAACCGGCGCCGCGGGGAACGATCGGCACCCGGTGCTGCGCCGCCCAGCGCACCGCGGTGGCCACGTCCTCGGCGGTGTTGGCGCGCACCACGGCGATGGGGTGGCCGGCCGGACTCTTCGACCAGTCGAACCGGTACTTCTCCATCACGTTCGGGTCGACGGCCACCACATCGGTGCCCAGCGTGGCGACGAGTTGCTCCAGCGCAGCAGACATGGGCCCCATCGAACCACAGGGCGTTCGGTGCCGGTAGAGGCCAACGGCACTGGTTTCGGGAGTGAATCCGCGTGTCCGGCTTGGGAAGCTGGTGCTCCCGGCGGTGGATCTGGTGTGCGCCGACTCCGGCCATTGGGTATGCTGGCCCAGCACGTTCGGGGCAACACCCCGATCTGCGGGTGTAGCTCAATGGTAGAGCGCCAGCTTCCCAAGCTGGACACGCGGGTTCGATTCCCGTCACCCGCTCCGAATGCGAAAAGGGCGGCCCTCCGGGGCCGCCCTTTTCGCTGCCCGGGGGTGTCCGGGTTGTCTTCGGCCCGCTCCGTGACGGCGGCTGCTGCAAACCGCCTCGATTTCGGGCGATAACCCGCTCCAGCGGATAACGGCCCGCAAGAAGGCGGTTTGCAGCAGGGCTACGAGGGCGCCGCTCTTCGGGGTCGGGCTCGGGTGTGAGTCGCACGGGGTTTCGACACGGTTCACGCAAGCGTGAACCGGCTCAACCAGCGTGATGAGGGCGCGTGTGGGCCTGCTCAACCAGGGTGAAGAGTGCGTGTGGACCCTGCTCCATCAGGAGGGCGGGTTGCGTCGGTTAAGCAGCCCGCGGAGCCGGCGTCGTCGAAACCAGCAGCAGGCCGAA
>JAAYAO010000246.1 GCA_012719335.1 Propionibacterium sp.
CAGGCGCCCCGCATCTCGTTGAGCCAGGTCATCAGCAGCACCAGCCCGACGACGCCGAGCACGGCCAGGCCGAGCACCACGATCAGGATCATCGCAATCGCCGCGATCAGGTACCCCACGCCCCGGTGCCGGCTGGTGTTGCCGGCCGCGATCGTCTTGTCGAGCAGCCGCAGGTTGCGGGTGTTGCCGCGGAAGGCCATGTCGACGAACGGGCCGACCGCCGGGATCAGCCCGACCGCCCAGTCGATCACCACATTGCCCAGCATCCGCAACAGCACCGGCAGGGGCACCCGGCAGCGCACCGCGTCCATCAGGATCACCCCGCTCATCACGGTGCCGGCGGCGTCGCCGACCCCGGGGATGAACGCCAACAGGGCGTCGGCGCCGATGGTGAAGTTGGTGCCGGGCACCCGGATCAGTTCGTCCATCGCGTGGGAGAGCCGGCGGGTGCCCTTGGCGGGAGTGGGCACCACGGTGCCGCGCACGGTGTCCTCGCCGGGGGCGAGGGCGGCGAGTTTCGGGTCGGTGTGGCGGCGGCGACCGTCCGCATCGGGAAGTGGGCTCACCCGCTCAGGGTAGGGAGACAGGTCGACATTCGCCACCCTCGCGAGGGTGAGTGCACACCAGCACCGAAGATCGTGTGAGATCTTGTGCACCCCGCGCGCAACATGTCACACGATCATTCGGTGGCCACTCCCTGGCAGGCGGGGCAGTAGAAGATCGGGCGCTGCCGGGTGGGTGGGCCGGCCCGGCGCACCCGGATCGGGGTGCCGCAGCGCCGGCACGGTTGCCGATGGCGGCCGTGGGCGTAGGTGTTGCGGCCCGGCCGGAGTTCGCCGGTGCTGCTGGGAATCGGGTGGGCACAACTGGCCCGCAGAAACCGGCGCGCCCGCTCGACCAGGGCCGTCAGTTGCGCCTCGGTCAGATCCGCGGCCGGGGTCCACGGGTCGAGGCGTTCGGCGAACAGGCTCTCGGCCGCCCAGATCGTGCCGATGCCGGCCAGGCACCGTTGGTCGAGCAGGGCCGCGGCGATCGTGTCGGGATGCCGTCGCAGGTTGGCCACGGCCCGGCCGGCATCCCAGTTCGGGCCGAGCAGGTCGGGGCCGAGATGGCCGAGCAGAGTGTGTTCATCGGCGGTGGGCAACACGTCCAGCATGCCCAGGTCATGGCCGATCGCCAGATGATCGGGTGTGCCCAGCAGGGCCCGAATCTTGTGCCCGGACGGGCGGGCGTCGGGGCGTTCGATGATCCAGGAGCCGTCCATCCGCAGGTGGGAGTGCACGGTCACCCCGTGTTCGGCCGACCGCAACCGGTGCAGCAGGTGCTTGCCGTAACTGACCACCTCGACGGTGACCGCCCCGGTGAGGTCAACCTCGGCCACCGAGGGCCAGCGCAGGTCGCAGCGGGTCAGTGGGCGGCCGGCGAAGACCTGGTTCAGCCGGCGGGCGGTGCTCCACACGGTGTCCCCCTCGGGCACGGTCTCACCTCCGCAGCCGGATGCCGCGCGGCAGTTGCCGGAACCCGGCCGTCAGCAGCGCGGCCACCCAGGGGTGGTCGGCGGTGTGGATGTCGGTGCCGTCGATTCGTTCGATGGTGAGCCCGGCCAGGCGTCCGCTGTGCACCAGGTCGACCAGTGCGGTGGCGGCGGCGGTGATGTCGGCGGATTCGGCGGGCCAGGTCAGGGCGGTGCGTCCGCCACGTTCCAGGTAGCCGATCAGTGCGCCGTCGGCGAGCACCACCAGTGATCCCGCCTTGCGGGCGGGTTTGTGCCCCTCGACCGGCGGCCAGGGCAGGGCCGCGCCGTAGGGGTTGGCCGGGTCGGTCGCGGCCAGGACCAGCACCGGTTGGGTTCCCACCGTGCGCAGCCGGTCGATCGCCCCCGCGTCGGCGAACTGGGCCGCGCCGAGACCTTCGACGAAGTAGCCGCGGCGCACCTTGCCGGCCGCCTCGGCCGCGCTGAGCACCTGATACATCCGGGCGAAACCGCCGGGCAGGTCCTCGGCGGTGACGCTGCCGCGGGTGACCACCCCGTAACGGTCGAGCAGCAGGTCGGCGGCCCACAGGGCCCGTTCGGTGTCGTCGGTGGTCGCCACCGGCAGGAGTGACCAGCGGCCGGGCGGGCCGGGGGTGGGCAGGTTGATCGCGATCCGGGGCCGGTGCCGCACCCGGCCGCGGGCGGCGGGTACCCGGGCCCGGTGGGTGGTGCTGCCGCCGGCGAGCCGTTGGCGTACCGGGGCGAGGGTGTCGTTGGTGACCAGCCCGTCCCAGACCAACTGCCACAGCGCTTCGGCAGCGTCGGGGCCGGCTGCCGACAATGCGGTAAAGAAGTAGCCGCCGCCGTCGGCGAGCAGGGTCAACAGAGCGGCGCGGGTGGGGTTGTCGGTCTCGGACGGGGGTGGCTCGGTGTGCCGGTGGCCGGCGAGCGCGGCCGGGTACAGCGAGATCCAGCCGTCGTTGCCGGCCAGGGCGCCGTGCCCGCGCCAGCCGACCTCCCCGGCCGAGCACAGTTCGTCCAGCATCGCGGGTTGGTAGTCGGGTACCCGGGCGGGCAGCACGACCGACTCCCAGGCGCTCGCCGGCAACACCGCGCCGGCCAGTTGTTCGACCGCCTGCAACACCCCGTCCACACCCCGGCCGCGGCCCAGGCCCTGCCAGGTGGTGAGGAAGCGGGCGTAGTCGACCTGCGGGACGGGTTCGATCTCGGCGCGCAGGGCGGCGACCGAACGGCGGCGGATGATGCGCAGCACATCGGGGTCGCAATATTCGGCACCGCTGCCCCCGGGGCGGAACTCGCCGGTGACCAGCCGGTGCTCCCCCACCAGACGGGTCAACCGGTCACGCACCACCCCGGCCCCGAGGCCGAAGCGTGCAGCCGGTTCGGCCTCGGTGAACGGGCCGTGGGTGCGGGCGAAGCGGGTCAGCAACTCACCCAGCGGGTCGTCCACCGGTTCGGTGAACACCGTCGGCACGCCCACCGGCAGGGCCACCCCCAGCCCGTCCCGGAGCCGGCCGGCGTCCTCGATCGCGGCCACGGTACGCAGCTCCCCGACCGGGTGGGCCGGCATGATCCGGCCCGCGGCCAGCAGGTCGGCCAGGTGGTCGGGCACCTCCTCGGGGGTGGTGCTGCGGGCGGCGAGTTCGTCCTCGGTCAGCGGGCCGAGCACGCGCAGCAGATCGGTGAGGTCGTCGGCATCGCGGGCCCGGCGCCCCTCGGTGAGGTGTTGCAGCTCGGCTTCGGTGCGTTCGATGGCGGCCGGGTCGAGCAGGTCGCGCAGGGCGGGTCCGCCACCGGTGCCGAGCAGTTCGGCCAGCAGGTCCGGGTCGAGAGTGAGGGCGGCGGCGCGTTTCTCGGCCAG
>JAAYAO010000247.1 GCA_012719335.1 Propionibacterium sp.
CCACGGTTGGACGACGTGGACGTGCTGGCCGTAGACCAGGTCCACCGTGCCGGAGGCGACGATCTGCTCGGCCACCGAGGTCTGCTGGGCATTGGGCTGGGTGACGTACTCGTCCCCACCGTGCATGTGGGCGATCACGATGTCGGCGCCGGCCTCCCGGGCGGCTTCGGCCCGGGCGATGATGTCCTCGGCGTCCAGCATCGCCACCGACCATTCCTTGCCCTGCGGGGCCGGGATGCCGTTGGTGCCGTAGGTGCCGCCGACGATGGACACCTTCACACCCTCGTCGGTGGTGACGATCACCGGGGTGTTGCGGGCTTCCTCGGTGGCCCAGGTGCCGGTGGTGGGGATCCCGGCCTCGCGGTAGACGTCGAGGGTGTGGGTGAGCCCGTCGAAGCCCTGATCGAGGGAGTGGTTCGAGCTGGTGGTGCACATGTCCCAGCCCATCGCGGCCAGTTGGCCGGCGATCTCCGGTGGTGCGGCGAAGAGCGGGTACCCGGTGTAGGGCCCACTCTCGGGCGCGAACGGCACCTCGCCGTGGCACACCGACAGGTCCGCCTCGTCCAGCAGGGGCATGATGTGCTCGAACATCGGCAGGAAGTCGAACTCCTCACCATTGCCGGTGCGAGCTCGGTCGTCGGCTGCGCTGAACCACAACGAGTTGTGCCACAGCAGGTCACCGGCCAGCAGCACCGTGGTGTCGGCCATCGGCTCCGGTCTCGGCGTCGGGGTGGGAGTAGCCTCCGGAGTCGCAGTCGGTTCGGTCGGCGCGGACGTCCCCTCACCGTCCGGGGTCGGGGAGGATTCACCCGGGGCCACCGCACAGGAGGCCAGCACCAGAGCAGCCGCCACCGCCACCATCGCGCGAGCACCGCGCCGTATCGTCATCACGCGGCCATGGTCACATAACCACATAAGTAATGCCTGAGAAGAAATCATCTGGCCCTCGTCCGCCGCCGTCACCCCGGCATCATCGGCGCTACCGCCCCGGCGGTGGGTCGGGTTGAATGGGACTCATGGACGAGGACCGCGTGGCCGAAGTGATCTGGCAAGCCCGTCGGGACGGACTGGTGCTGCCCGCCCCCAGCACCCAGGGGCACCCGCTCGACATCGATGCGGCCTATCGCATCCAGCGGGCGGTGACCGGGCACCGGCTGGCCGCCGGGCAGCGCATCGTCGGTTGGAAGCTCGGGTACACCTCGCAGGTGATGCGCGATCAGATGGGCATCGATCAGCCCAACTACGGGCCGCTCACCGATGTGATGACCCTCGAATCCGGCGCGACCGCGCCGTCCTTCCTGCGCCAACCCCGGGTCGAACCCGAGGTGGCGCTGGTGCTGCGTGAGGAACTCTCCCCCGGTGTCGGTGTCGAGTCCCTCGCCGGCTCGGTCGAGGCCCGCGCCTGCCTGGAGGTGGTGGACAGTTCGTGGACCGATTACCGCTTCGATCTCGGCGACAACACCGCCGATTCGTCCAGCGCCGGCGCCTTCGTGCTGGGCGAACCGCTGGGCCTGACCGATCCCGCGCAGGTGTCGGTGCGGCTGACGGTCACCGGTGAGGACGACCGGGCCGGCACCGCCGACGCGGCGATGGGCAACCCCCTGGCCGCCCTGGTCTGGCTGCTCGACCAACTCGACGAGCCGCTGCCGTCCGGAACGGTGGTGCTCACCGGCGGCCTGACCCAAGCCGTCGCGTTGAACTCCGGCGGCACCGCCACGGCGGTTTTCACCGATGGCGACACCGTCGCCGAGGTCGTTCTGACCCGGGAATGAAGAATGCCCCTCCCGGCACAGGAGGGGCATTGTTCGGATCTGGTACACCGCCAGGGACTCGAACCCTGAACCCGCTGATTAAGAGTCAGCTGCTCTGCCAGTTGAGCTAGCGGTGCGCGCGAAGAAGAACATTACCAACTTCTCGGCCCCGATGTGAAATCCGTGGGGTGATCGGGGCGCACCCAGGCGCGTCCACGCCGCCGGTCGGCACGCAGCGGCATCGGCGACGACCACACCCGACTCTTATCCGGTGATTTGGAACCGGCCTTACCAGGATCGGAGAAAGGGTTTTCGCTTGTCCCATGAAGCTGCCCGAGATCAAGCATCACACGATGGCCGCCCTGTTCATGGAGCGGGCCGAGGACGACAACCCCGCGCTGCGCTTCGAGGACTCCACCTGGACCTGGCGCGAACTGATGCACGAGGCCGCGGTGCGCTGTGCCGTGGCCAACGACCTGCTGGGCGACGCCGAGATTCGCCATATCGGCCTGCTGCTGGAGAACACCCCCGAGTACCTGTTCAACGTGGCCGGGGCCGTGCTCGGCGGCTACACCGTGGTCGGCATCAACCCGACCCACCGGGGAGCCGAACTGGCTCAGGACATCACCGCCACCGACTGCCGGGTGCTGCTGACCGAGGACGCCCACGCCGGCCTGCTGGACGGTCTCGACCTGCCCACCCGGCAGATCGACGTGAACGGCGCGGAGTACGCCAGCCTGTTGGCGGCCCACCAGGATGCGGTGCCCGAACCGGTCGAAGCCGCGCTGGATCCGTCCACGCAGTTGCTGCTGTTGTTCACCTCCGGGTCGACCGGCGCCCCGAAGGCGGTGCGGTTGAGTACCGGACGCTGGGCGATCATCGCGCAGGCGAACACCATCGACCTGACTTCCGATGACGTCGCCTACAGCGCGATGCCGCTGTTCCACGGCAACGCCTTGATGAGTGCCTGGGCGCCGACGATCAAGAACGGCGGCACCTTCGCGATGCGCCGCAAGTTCTCGGCATCGAATTTCCTCCCGGACATCCAGAAGTTCGGCGCCACCTTCTTCAACTACGTCGGGAGGTCACTGGCCTACATCCTGGCCCAACCCGAAACGGGCGAGGAGCGCAACAACTCGTTGAAGTTCGGTTTCGGCACCGAGGCGTCCAAGCGGGACCGGGAGGAGTTCAGCCGACGTTTCGAGTGCATGCTGTTCGAGTCCTATGGGTCCTCGGAGGGCACCCTGTTCATCATCCACACCCCCGACACCCCCGACGGTGCGCTCGGCAAGCCCCAGCCCGGCTTCGACGCGGTGGTGCTGCGCGCCGACGGTACCGAGGCCGAGGTCGACAGGTTCGGCCCCAACGGTGAGTTGCTGAACCCGCAGGAGGCGATCGGCGAGTTCGTCTCCCGCGGTGTCGCGCCCCGGTTCGAGGGGTACTACAACAACCCCGAGGCCACCGCGGCCCGGCTGCAGGGCGAGGACTACCACACCGGCGACCTGGGCTATGTCGACGAGGACGGCTTCTGGTGGTTCGCCGGCCGCACCTCCGATTGGCTGCGGGTCGATTCGGAGAACCTCGCGGTCGCCCCGATCGAACGCATCTTCGCCCGCTTCCCCGCGGTGGTCACCGCCGCGGTGTACGGGGTGCCCGACCCGCACACCGGCGACCAGGTGATGGTGGCGCTGCACCTGACCGAGGATTTCGACCCGCAGGCCTGGACGGCGTTCCTGCACCAGCAGGCCGACCTGAGCACCAAGTCGTGGCCGATGCTGGTGCGGGTGTCGGACAACATGCCGGTCACCGCCACCCAGAAGATCAACAAGCCGGTGCTGCGCGCCCAGTCGTGGGCCACCTCCGACCCGGTCTGGCGGTGGAACGGCACGTCCTACGAACCCCTGGACGAGTCGGCCCGGACGACACTGCGTGAGGAGTACTTCGCCCACGACAACGCCCACCTGCTCCCCGACGCGGCATCTGATCAGTAGCCCGTCCCGACCCAGGGCCACGTCGGTTGAGCAGGCCCGAAGGGCCGTGTCGGAACCAGTGGCCCCACCACGACCCGAACCCGGCACGGACTCCACAGAAACCCTCCCGAGGGTTTCGACACGGTTCGCGCACAGCGCGAACCGGCTCAACCACCGTAAGGCAGGTGTGCGAACCGGCTCAACGGCCGGGTGGGCAGGGGGCGCTCCACCAGCGGGTGGGCGGGTCCGGGGGGGGTCAGTCGCGGTTGCGGACGCGTTCGCCCTTGGCTTCGGCCTGGCGGCGCAGGTCGTCCTGGAAGTCGATCATCTTCTCGATCAACTCCTCGTCGCCGACCGACAGGATGCGGGCGGCCAGCA
>JAAYAO010000248.1 GCA_012719335.1 Propionibacterium sp.
CCCGCAGGGCCGTCTCGAAACCAGTGACTCGTCACTGTGCAGGACGCAGGTACCCACGTCCTGCCCAACCAGCGTGCCGAGGCCCGCAGCTCAGCGGGGGCCGAACACCTCCCGCGCGCCGGCTTCCTCGACGGCTTGGAGGAAGGCCTCGCGCACCGACCGGTGACAGGCCAGCACCACGTCTCGGCCGGGTTGGCCACCGTCGAGATCACCCACCCAGGCGCCGGCCTCGGCCGCGATCAGGGCTCCGGCCGCGAAGTCCCAGGGCCACAGGCCGGGTTCGTAGAAGGCGTTGAGCCGGCCGGTCGCGACGTAACACAGGTCCATCGAGGTCACCCCGAGGCGGCGGATGTCGCGCACCTTCGGGATCAGCCGTTGCACCACCGCGGCCTGCCGGGCCCGCCGGTCGGGGTCGTAGGCGAAACCGGTGCCCAGCAGGGATTCGGCCAGGGTGGTGTCCGGCCCGGCGGTGATCGGCCGGTCGTTGATGAAGGCCCCGCCACCCCGGGAAGCGGTGAACAACTCCCCGACCCCCGGGGCGAAAACCGCCCCGGCCACGGCCTGCCAGGTTTTCGGGTTCGCGTCCCCCTCCACGACGGCGATGCTGACCGCATAGTTCGGGATGCCGTAGAGGTAGTTGACCGTGCCGTCGATCGGGTCGACCACCCAGGTCAGCCCCGACCGTCCGACCTGATCCTCGCCCTCCTCCCCGCAGACCCCGTCCTCGGGACGGGCCGCGGCGAGCCGCTCCCGCACCAACAGTTCGACCTCCCGGTCGGCGGCGGTCACCACGTCGGTGAGGCTGGACTTGCGGTCGGCCACCTCGACCCCCGCGGCGCGGCGTTCGGCCGCCATCTCCCCCGCCTCCACGGCGATCGTCCTGGCCAGGTGCAAGAGTTCGTCATGAGCCATGGCTCGACCGTACGCTGCCGGCCGGCGCCCCCTACACTCGGACCCGAACGTGAGGAACCAGATGGCTGATTACCTGAAACTCGCCCGCCGGTTGTTCGGGGTGGCCCGCGATGTGCTGCAGGAGCAGTCCCGTCGGGAGAAGCGCGACGGCCGCCGCACCCAGCGTCCCAAGCCGAAGCGGCGCAACGCCGAGCGCACCAACAGCTACCCCGGGGATTACCGGGGCTGCCCGACGATGGTCTACCAGCCGGTCGACGACAACCGCGCCGACCCGGGTGAGGTGGTGTGGACCTGGGTGCCCTTCGAGGAGGATCACGCCCGCGGCAAGGACCGTCCGGTATTGATCATCGGCCGGGACGAGCCGTGGTTGCTGGCGCTGCAACTCACCAGCAAGGACCATGACCGCGACGCCGCCCAGGAGGCGTCCCAGGGCCGGTACTGGATCGACATCGGCTCGGGCGATTGGGACCGGTCGGGCAAGCAGAGCGAGGCCCGGGTGAATCGGGTGCTGCGGGTCGACCCCGATCAGGTGCGCCGCACCGGTGGCCGGTTGAACAAGCGCATTTTCGATCAGGTGGCCGACGAGGTCGCCAAGTACTGTTGAGGAATGCCGCACACCACGCCCGAGATGACGTCGGATGATCTCTTCGCCCCGCCCGAGGTGGCGTGGCAGCGTCTGTCGCCGAAGTACCAAGTGCTGCGGCAGGTGTCGTCGCTGTTCACCCTGATTCCGTTCGCGATCCCGGTGGTGATTCTGCTGCTGATCGGTGTGCCGTGGTGGATCCCGGTGCTGGTCGCGGTGGCCGGGGTGGCGCTCACGATCACCCAGTTCGCGCTGGCCGGGCGCCGCTTCCGGGCGTGGGGGTATGCCGAACTCGAGGACGACCTGTGGATCACCCACGGGGTGTTGTTCCGCAGCCTGACCGCGGTGCCGTACGGACGGATGCAGGTGGTCGAGGTGGCGTCGGGCCCGATCGAACGGTCGCTGGGGTTGGCCACGGTCACCCTGGTCACCGCTTCGGCGAGTTCCAATGCGCACATCCCGGGGCTCCCCCAGGCCGAGGCCGCCCGGCTGCGCGACCGGTTGAGTGCGCTGGGTGACGCGAAGGCGTCGGGGCTGTGAGCCTGCCACCCGAGCGGACGCCCGAGCCCGGTTTGCCCGAGGACGCCGGGCGCTCCCCGTCCGAACCCCGATTCGATCCGGACGCCGGTCAGCCCCCACCGATGCCGCCGGGGCCGGCCCCGGATCGTCCGATTCACCCGCAGGGCCCCGCTCCCACTGTGTCGCCGGGCGGGCCCGAGTGGGCGGCTCCCCCGACCGGGCCCGAGTGGCCTGCGCCGGCCGAACCGGTCGCGCCCCACCCCGCCGATGAGGCTCCCGCACACCCGGACGTGCCCGTCCCGACCGCGCCGCGCACCGAACGTCCGCACCCGCTGACCCCGTTCGCGCGGAGCTGGATTCTGCTGGTCGGTGCCCTGATCTTCATCGGCCGGGAGTTTCTGCCCGACGGTTCGGGGCGCCCCCGGGAGCTGCCGCCGCTGGCGTTCATCGCCGGTGGCCTGGGCATTCTGATCGTGGTGTTCGGGCTGGTCGCCTTCGTGTCGTGGTGGTTCACCCGGTTCGTGGTCGAGGGCGAGGAGTTCCGTTACGAGACGGGGGTGCTGTTCCGTTCGTCCAAGGTGGTGCCCTTCGAGCGGATCCAGACCGTCGACATCACCCAGCCGTTGCTGGCCCGCATCATGGGTCTGGCCGAGCTGCGCATCGACGCCGGCAGCGACTCGCTGGTGCTGCGGTACCTGACCCGCACCAAGGCCTACCGGTTCCGCGACTATCTGATGGCGCGGGCCACCGGACGGCAGGTCGGCGCGGATGCCCCGGAGGTCGGTCACGACTCGGGCATGCTCGCCGACGTGCACGCCACCGACGAGGTGCTGGTGCGGCTGAATCCGAAATGGGTGGTGCTCGCTTTTCTGGTGTCGGCGGAGTTCATCACCAGCGTGCTGTTCGTGCTGGCCGGTTTCGTCCTGGTGGTGGCCCTCGACTTCTGGTGGCTGATCTTTCCGATGCTCGTGCCCGCGGTGATCGCCCTGGTGTCGATGGTGCCGCGCAAGGTGCTGAACCAGTTCAACTACAGCCTCAGCCGGGTCCGGCGCCCCGACCGCTCCGACAGTGTGAAGGTGTCCCGCGGGCTGACCGCCCTGTCGAGCCAATCGGTGCCGCTGGACCGGATCCAGGGCATCCGGCTGCGCCAGTCGTTGTTGTGGCGGTTCTGGGATCTGTGGCAGGTCGACATCGACGTACTGGGTCAACAGCAGCCCGGTGAGGGCGATCAGAAGGCCGACATCGGCTCGATGCTGTTGCCGCCGGCCCCACCCGAGGAGGTGCACGCCGCCCTGACCGCGGTCTGGCCGGAGGTCGACATCCGCACCGTACCGATGCACGGGGTGCCCGAGCGGGCCCGCTGGCTGCGTCCGCTCACCGCCTCCCGACTGGCCTGGGGTTTCGACGAGCATGTCGTGGTCAGCCGGGTCGGCCGTTGGGGCCGGACGATCGACGTGGTGCCGCACGCCAAGGCCCAGTCGGTCGGCATCGAGGAGGGCCCGATCCAGCGCCGGTTGGGCTTGGCCACCGTCGCGGTGCACACCACCCCCGGCCCGGTGCAATGGCGGGCCCGCCATCTGTCCCGCGATGCCGCCCGCACCCTGGTCACCGGCGAACTCGACCGGGCCCGCGCGGCCCGGCGTCCGCTGAACTAACCGATAAGGCCACAGCCGACCGGCCTACTTTCAAAGCACCGGCCCTCGACTTACCCTTGGGACGCGCCTTCGCCCTTCAGGGATGAACCATTGTTCACGTGCGCGATCGAGTGCTCCCCACCCCCATGGGGATTCGCTTCACCTGATGAGTCCAACTCCCGGGGGAAGCTCTTCCCAAAATACCCACAAGTTGTTCACGTGTGCCCCAATATTGATCAGCTCGTTCTATTGAGGCTTCGGGATTCTGTCGGTCACCGGCGGCACACTCGGGGTAACACTTCAGGAGGACGTGTGGCCAATCCACGACACGCAACGGCGCTATGGGCCAAGTCGGAAGGCACGCGCGCCTGGGCCTCCTCGCCCACGCGGGGATGATCCGACGAGGGAGAGGAACCCGAAATGGCATACATGGTGCTCCCCGCCCACGCGAGGATGATCCTGAA
>JAAYAO010000249.1 GCA_012719335.1 Propionibacterium sp.
CGGGGCGTCCGGTGCCCGGTAGCCGTGCTCGGCGAGCAGGTCGGGGAGCAGGTCGGGGAGCCGGCCGGCGGGTGGGAGTTCATCGGCGGAGGCCAACCCCTTGACGTAGCTGAGCGTGCCCTCGGCCGGTACGACGATCTCCAGGTTCTCGCCGGCGGCGATCCGATCGGCCACCTGATGGCTGAAGGCGATGGACAACGGGGTGCCGAGCGGTTCGTCGGGCGGGGTCGGCTCCAACAGCCCGGCGCGGTGCAGGTCGCCGAGCAGATGCAGCGCCGACGGGTGGGGACGCAGGGAGTCGGCCAGCCCCCAGCTCATCGCGGTGATCAACAACCAACTGTCGACCGATTGCCGGCTGAACGACACCGGCAACCCGGCTGCGGCCAGGTCGCGCCACCCGGTGATCTGCATGTCGGTGCGCGAGCGATCGACGACGATCACCGCAGTGGTTTGGAAGTCGGGACGCCACGAGGTGACGGCGGGGTGGCGGGTATCGGCGGGCGCCTGCACCTCGAACAGTTCCACCGCCGAACCGCGTCGCAACTCCATCGCGGACCAGTTCTGGGCACCCGGTCGGACGGCGTCCCCGGCGCCGGCGTCCTGCAGGCTTTCGCAGTAGCCCGGTGAAGTCCGGTCGCAGAAGACCTCGGTGGAGTTGCCCGACGGCGCGCACCCGACCAACAGCACCGCGACCAGGGCGAGCAGCAGGGCCCGGGCCCGCAACCACCTGGCCATGGCCCTCCCATGCGTCCGTCGGCACCCCGGTGTTGCCGATACCTCCCAGGGTCTCACCCCGACCCCGCGCAGCCGCCGACGGTGCCGGGGCTTGTTGCTACTGATCGGCCAGGGCGTTGGTGACGGCGTCGGCCACGGCCCGGAAGTAGGCGGACCCCTGTTTGGCGGTGTCGATGCCGGCCACCCCCTGCAGGTCCTTGTCCATCACCTTGGTGAAACCACCCACCGACACCGTGGTCTTGGACGAGTCGGTGACCGCGATGACCTTCACCTTGGTGTCCTTGATCGAGATCCGCGGAGTGACCCGCGCAACCTTCGGGTACACGATCGCCTTGCTGAACAACCCCTTCTTCAGGGTCGGTTCACCCAGCCCCGGGTCCACCCGCTGCCGCAGCAACTCGTGTACTTGTTCCAAGCTCAACGGATTCCGGGTCTGGAAACTCCGCCGAGTGTCCATCAGGTCTTTCATTCCTTCGAGCATCATCCCGCGCGTCCTCTCGCGTGGCGGCCGGGCGAAATGCCTCAGCGGCCACATCTGCGACGTTAAGCGCGGCGGCTACCGGAAACATGACCCGCAGGGGGTCACGGTGCGGGCTGCCGGGGTCGCCGGGCCGCGCGGGATGTCGGCAGCGGGTGGCACAGTGGACTTCCGATGAACGACGAAGTGCTGCAACGGTTCAGCGCGCCGACCCGGGAGTGGTTCGGTGCGAGTTTCAGCGCGCCCACCGAGGCCCAGGCCGGGGCCTGGTCGGCGATCAGTTCCGGCGAA
>JAAYAO010000250.1 GCA_012719335.1 Propionibacterium sp.
CTGAACATGTCGCGCCAGTCGGCGCCGAACTCCTGATTCAGAATCGCGTGCACCCGAGCGGTGGCCATCGGGGGTGCGGCCTCCTGCAGTTTGCGCAGGTGCTCGCGAAACGGTTCGCCGTACTCCTCGGGCATCGCGGCCTCGACCAGGCTGAGGGCCTGACCGACTTTCATCGCGCCGCCCTTGAGGTCGCCGAGCACCCGGAACAGTTGTTCGGCGGTTTGGCGTTGCAGATCGGCATTCACCTGTTCGGCGGAGCGTCCCGACAACCGTCGACCCAGCCCCGCGGTGGCGCGTCCGGCCAAACCCAACGGCAGGGAGGCCAGCCGGGCGCCGCGGGCGAAGCCGCCACGGGCGGGAGTGCCTTCGCTCTTGTCACGCCGACGATCCTGGGCCATGACTCCCATTGTGGCAGCTAGGCCGCAATCATCAGCCCGGCGACATCCACCCCGTCCCAGTGACACAGGCAACCGGGGTGGGCCCGCCAGGTGCGCCATTGCGGGGTCCAGTGCGGGGCGGCGACGGTGGCGGTGCGACCCAACAGGCTGCTGTGTCCGCTGTGCCGGAAACCGATCAGCTCGGTGACCGCGGTGCCGGCCGCCCACCGGGCCGCCAGTTCGGGCACCGGCAGTCGGATCCGGGAGAGTTGCATCAGCAGGCTCGGCCACTGCGGGTCGATGCCACGGGCGTGCACATCCAGACAGTTCAGGCAGGGGCCGACCCCGGGCACCACCAACGGCCCGACCACCATCCCCTCGCCGGTGGGCCGCACCACCAGGTGGGGGATGTCCTGCCGGGAGCAGGCCGCGGTGATCGCCCGGTCGGTTTCGGCGGTTTCGGTGTTGATGATCGCGATCAGGTTGTCGTGGCGCTGTGGTTGGAACTGTGTGCGTACGAAGAGTCGGCCGCGGCGCCGCAACGACAGCAGGTGGGCGCGGCGATGCAGGCCCGGCTCGTCGGCGAGCAGGGAGAGGCCGACGTGGGTGGCCCCGGCGGAGAGCAGTAGTTCGGCCACCTGCAGACCCCAATCCCCGCCGGCCACCACATGGGCGCGCAGTGGTCGGGACGGTTCGGGCTCGGCCAGCAGGCCGTGGTCACGCAAGACGTGGTGCAGGCGGGGCCAATCCAAGCCGGGGACGTGCCGGGCCCGCTCGGCCACGGTGTCCGCGCTGCAGTGCCCGTCGAGCGTGGCGAGGAACTCGAACAGGCCCTCCGGAGGGTCGTCGATCACCAGGGCACGGTCGGGGGTGCTGCCGATCTGGATCGCCGACCCCCGGCGCAACAGCACCGCATGGTCGGCCAGACGGGGATGGGGAGTGGGCATGGGCCCATCGTGGAGCAGCCGACCCATCCGATGACAACTCGGCGACCAAACCGGGCCCGATTGCCGCTGTAAGGCAGCTCGGGAAGTCGCTCGGGTGCGCACCATGACTGAAGCCGCAAGGATGAGGCGAGCCGAAGCCATAGTGGTCGCGGCGGATCTCATTCTTGCGTTTTCAGTGATCGGGGCGCGGAGTGGTCCGTGGACGTCGGTTGAGCAGTGGCCGCTGTGCGGCCACGTGTCGAAACCCGGTGACCTTTGGGCAGTGACGGGCCGA
>JAAYAO010000251.1 GCA_012719335.1 Propionibacterium sp.
CGGCGGAAAGTTACCGCGTTGTTGTTCCCGCCCGGTGGGCCGGGCGTGTCGCCGATGACCGGACGGTCGCCGCAACGGGGTCCGGCCCGGTGGCGCTACGATGCGGGGAGACCGGATAACCCCCGGCCGATCCACCGTCGTCACGATTTCGAGGATGCAGATGAACGCCGCCGCGCCGCAGACCCAAGCCCCGGCCCGGGTCCTGTTGTACTCGCACGACCGCACCACCCGTCAGCAGGTGCGGCTGGCCATGGGACGGCGGGTGGCCGCCGACCTGCCCGAGATCGAGGTGGTCGAGGTGGCGACCCCGCCACTGGTGGTCAGCACGGTTGAGCGGGGCGGCATCGACGTGGTGATCCTGGACGGTGAGGCCACCCCCGAGGGCGGCATGGGGATCTCGCGGCAATTGAAGGACGAAGTGCCCGACGCCCCGCCGGTGCTGCTGCTGGTGGCCCGCCGCGACGACGCCTGGCTGGCGACCTGGTCGCGCGCCGAACTGGTGCTCACCCACCCGGCCGACCCGGTCAAGCTGCCGCAGGCGGTCGCCGAACTGTTGCGTTCCCGACTGGGTAAGCAGCAGCCCGGCTCGCAGGTGGCCACCTCATGACCTCTGCCACGTACACGTGGCCCGATGTCCTCACCGCCCTGGTCAACGGCCGGGACCTGTCGGCCGACGAGGTCGGCTGGGCGATGGGCCAGATTCTGGCCGGCCAGGCCTCCCCGATCCAGATCGCCGGGTTCGCCGTCGCGCTGCGCGCCAAGGGCGAAACCGTCGCCGAGATCTCCGGGCTGGCCAACGCGATGCTGGACCGGGCCGAACCGGTGCAGGTGTCGGGACGAACCGTCGACGTGGTCGGCTCCGGCGGTGACCGGGCCAACACGGTGAACATCTCGACGATGTCGGCCCTGGTCGCCTCGGCCGGCGGTGCCCGGGTGGTCAAACACGGCAACCGGGCCGCCTCCTCGATGTGCGGCACCGCCGATGTGCTCGAGGAGCTCGGGGTGAACCTCGAGTTGGAGCCCGACCGGCAGCAGCAGGTGATGGATGAGGCGGGCATCGTCTTTCTGTTCGCCTCGCGCTACCACCCCTCGCTGCGGCACGCCGCCGGTCCGCGGCGGGATCTGGGCATCTCGACCACCTTCAACTTTCTCGGCCCGCTGTCGAACCCGGCCCGTCCGCACGGACAGGCGATCGGAGTGGCCGACCGCCGGATGGCCGAACTGATGGCCGGGGTGCTGGCCGACCGCGGCAACCAGGGGCTGGTCTTCCACGGTGAGGACGGGCTCGACGAACTGACCACCACCACCACCTCCGACGTGTGGGTGATCGCCGACGGCACGGTGCGGCACGAAACCCTCGATCCGTTGGACCTGGGCATCGAACGGGCCCGGGTGGAGGATCTGGTCGGCGGGCCACCGCCGGTCAACGCCGAGATCGCCCGCTCGGTGCTCGGCGGCACGACCGGCCGGGTGCACGACATCGTCGCGCTGAACGCCGCCGCGACCATGTTGGCCGACCAGGGCCCCACCGACGCCCCGGTCGGCGACCAGTTGGCCGCCCAACTGACCAGGGCACGCGAGCTGCTCGCCGCCGGCGCCGCCCTCGAAGTGCTGGACCGCTGGATCCGGGTGACCAACTCGTTCTGAGCCGCCGGTGGGTCCGCGGGTGCCCGGACGGGTTTCGACGGTCGGCCGCTGCGCGGCCTGCTCAACCAGCGTCCGGGAGTCGACGGGTTTCGACGGACGGCCGCTGCGCGGCCTGCTCAACCGGCGTTGGTCGAGGGCACGGTGGTTGAGCAGGTTCGCGCTTGCGCGAACCGTGTCGAAACCTCGTTCGTTTCGTCCGGGTGAGGTCGGTGGGCGTCCGGGGGCGTCTGCTCAGCCGGTGATCAGCCGCTGGATCACCAGGGCGACGGGTGGGCCGACCCACAAGGCCGGGCCGTAGGCGAAACCGCCGGGACGGCCCCGGGCTCGCGCCCACAGGCCGAGCGCGACCCCGATCAGGCTGCCGGCGATGAATCCGAGCAGCACGGTGTCGAGCGATACCGCCGCGGCGATCGCGGCCACCATCGGGGCCAACCGCACGTCGCCGTAGCCCAACTGGCCACCGGAGAACTGCCACAACAGCCGGAACAATCCGAAGGCCGCCACGGCTGCGAGCGCCATTACCCCCAACCGCGCCGGCGGCAGGCCCCACCCGAGAGCAACGACGACCGCCACCAGCAACGCCAGCGCACAGACCCGGGTCAATGACAACGGCAACCACGTGGTCGCCGCATCGATGGCCACCAACAGCGCCACCGGGCCGGCCCACACCCACCACAGCGCCGCGGTGGCCGGGGGAGCGAGCAGCGCGCCGGCCAGCCCCACCGCCAGCGACGAGACGGCCAACCCGGCGAGCCACCGGGGCCGGGGCAGCCCGGCCCAGGGTGGTTCCGGCCCCGGGTGCCCGGCGGGCATCGGCAGCCGGCGCAGCACCCGGGAAGCGCCGAGGGTGGTGAGCACGGTGACCAACACCGGCACCACCACGGCGATCAGGGGCAGGTCGACGGGCACAGCGAGATCCTAGATTCGGCCCGGGGCGTCCGGCCAGCGGA
>JAAYAO010000252.1 GCA_012719335.1 Propionibacterium sp.
TATCCCCAATTCGGGGGCGGTGAGGGAAGACGCGGCGGGTCGGTGACCACCGTCACGGGTATGAGGAATCTTCTGAGTGAGGTGCACCCGGGCCGACGACCGGGCAATGTGATCAGTACGAAGGTGCTGACCGAAGCAGGCGTCTCCCACGCCGAGCTGCGAAGGCTGGTGGGCGACGGCATGCTGACCAGGCTGCGCCGCGGGTGGTACGCGGCGCCCGGGGCCGACACAACGGTGTCGGCTGCGATTAGGGCAGGCGGGGTGCTCGGTTGTGGGTCGGCCCTGACGTTTCACGGGGCATGGCGCCCCCTGGGCAAGCAGCTCCACGTCTATCGCACCCGGCACGGGCGAGCGGCAGCGGCGTCGTACTGTCCGGCACCGCGATGCCGCCACCCCTTTCCGGTGGCGGTGGTGCCGATCGACGTCGCCGTTCGACAGGCCAGGTTGTGTCTGGCGGCCGAGGAGTTGATCGCCCAGGTCGAATCGCTGGTGATGGTCGGACGGTTGGGCCTTGCGGAAGCCGAGCACCTGTTGGGCCCGGCGTTGGCGGGTCGGCTCGACGTGAGCGGGTCGGGCACCGAAACCCTGGTGCGACTCCGGCTGAGGCAGAAGCGGGTCAAGCTTCGGCCGCAGGCGAAGATCACGAGCGTGGGGTGGGTGGACTTCCTGATCGGCGACCGGTTGGTGGTCGAGGTCGACAGCTTCGAGCACCACACCAGCCGCGATTCCTACCACAACGACCGTCGGCGTGATCTGCGGTTGGTTGAGTTGGGGTACACGGTCGTGCGCCTCACCTGGCAGGACGTGATGCTCGGCTGGGAGGCGGCGTGCCGGAGCATCCTGGCCCTGATCCGGGCCGGTAAACACCTCGGCCGACCTCGGCCGTGCTGACATTCGAGCCATCCGGTGAGGTGATCGTTCGGAGTACCCCGGAGAGCAGCCGGGTGTTGGGCAACCGCGCAATGAGTTGCACGGCAGCTATCCCGGGGCGAACCGCGGTGAAAGAATGCCGGTATGAAACGCGACCTGCAACGGAAATGGGATGACCTGTCACCGACGACCCGGCGGGCCGTCACGGTATTGGCGTTGGCCGATACCGCCCTCAAAGCGGTGGCGCTGTTCGACCTGGCCCGACGCCCCGCCAAGGAAATCAAGGGATCCAAGCGGTTGTGGGCAGCGGCCCTGACGATGATCAACTCCGTCGGGCTGTTGCCGATCGGCTACCTGATCTTCGGCCGCAAACGCTGAAATCGGACGGCCCGGTCGCGGCCGAGCACCCGTGCCGCAGCCACGACCGGGGTTGGCTGCGTCGGTTGAGTTCGTCGAAACCAGCGACCGGGGATGCTGGGCACTGGCTTCGACACGGGCCTGCGGCCCTGCTCAACCGACGTGCCCGGCCTGCTCAACCTACGTGCCCGCCCTGCTGAACCGGCGTGCCGGCCCTGCTCAACCGGGCCGGGTTCAGTAGGACCAAGTGACCTCTTCGTCGAAGTCGGCGGGGGCGTAGCGGAGGCCGGCGAACTGGAGGTCGGGGTTGCCGTGGTCGGCGGTCAACCAGCCGCGGGTGCAGTCACCGACGGCCAATTGGGTTTCGGTGAAGGCCGGTGACTTCTCGCTGTTCTGTTCGAAGTCGCCGATCGGGTACCACTCGTAGTCCTCGGTGCCCTCGCCGTCACGAGCCAGTACCGACCACGGGTCGGTGCTGACCCGGGTGGTGCCGTCCTCGTTCTGGCCGGGGTGCTCGCTGGTGTAACAGACCTCGATGTCCCAGGCCTCCCACAGCCCATCGGGCTGGGATTCGGCGGCATGCATGGTCACGGTGAAGTGGGCCAACTCGGCGGATTCGCCTTCGCCGAGTTCGGTCGTGCCACCGCCCGACTCCGCAGGCGGCGACTCCTCGGTCGGCGACTCGGCCGCGGGCGACTCGTCGGACGGCTCGGGCGACGTCTCCTCCGCCGGCGTCTCGGCAGTGGTGGGAGCATTCTCCTCGGCCGGGGATTCGGCCGGCCCGGGTTGGGTCGTTTCGCCGGCACAGGCGCTCAGGGCCAGGGTCACGGCCCCGACGAGCCCCACGGCGCGGACGGCGCGGCCGGTCGTGATCGGATTGACATCGGGCAACAAGCTCATGCGGTCATTCCTCTCATAGGTGGCGACCGACATTGCCAGCCGGAGGGGTCAGTTGCCGCGCGGGGTGGCCAGACCCTCCTGCACGCCGGTCTCGGGCGGGCCGAGGGTGGGTTCGCGGCGGGTGACGATGTCCCAACCGGCCTTGAGGTTGGCCAGCACCTCCCGGCGGATGCCGTGGCGCCAGGTGCGACGGTGCCCCTCCCGCACCGATTCGTCGCCGACCCCGATCGCGTCCACCCCGACCGCCCGACAGGTCGCAATCGCCCGCGGCAGGTGGTACGTCTGCGAGACGATCGTCAGCTCGTCCACCCCGAAGATCCGCCCGGCCCGCACACACGAGTCGTAGGTGTCGAAACCGGCGAAATCGGCCACCACATGTTCCGGCGGCACCCCGTGACTGATCAGGTAGTTCCGCATGCCGCGGGGCTCGTTGTATGCGTGGGTGCCGTTGTCGCCCGACACCAGCAGCACCTCGACCTTGCCCTGCCGGTACAGCTCCAGGGCCAGATCGAGCCGGCCCTTCAGAAACGGGGACGGCATCCCGTTGGGGTAGATCTCGGCCCCCAACACCAGGGCCACCGGACGGGCCGGCGCCGACGCCGCATCGAAGACCCGCCCCTCCGCCGACCGGTGCGTCCACAGACTCAACCCGGCCAGCAACGCCCCGCCCGTCACGGCCAGAGCAACACCCACCACCAGCCCACGCCGCAACCGGCGTCGACGGACGGTGGGCCCGGTGGTCATCGGCCCGGCTCGGTCACATCGCCGACCATGGTTTCCACCACGTCCTCCAGCATCGCCGCACCCAGCACCCGGCCGCCATCGCGCACCACCGCGATGTGCGAGCCCTGCTGCTGCATCCGGCTGAGCACCCGATCCAGCGGCTCATCGGCGTCGATGTGGGCCAGGGGCCGGATCTGTTCCTCGGAGAACGGCTGTTCGGCTTCGTGCAGCAGCGAACCCAGCAGGTCCTTCAGGTGCACGTACCCGACCAGCTGCCCGTCCGGGTCGGACACCGGGAACCGGGAGAAGCCGGTGCGCACGCAGGCCTGTTCGGCCACCGCAGCACTGTCGGAGCGCTCCAGCACGATCAGCTCGTCGATCGGCACCAGAACATCCCGGGCGATGCGGGTGCCGATGGCCACCGCGCCGACCATCAGGTCGTGCTCGTGTTCGTCGAGGGTGCCGTGCTCCCCGGACTCGTGGACGTAGGCCTGGATCTGGTCGGCGGTGAAGGTCGAAGCGACCTCATCGGCGGGGGTGACCCGCATCAACCGCAGGACCACGTTCGCGAGCGCATTCATCAACCACAGCAGCGGACGCAACACGAACGCGATGGCGTACAGCGGCGGGCCGAGGATCAGCGCCGAGCGCTCCGGGCCTGCGATGGCCAGGTTCTTCGGCACCATCTCACCCAGCAACATGTGCAGGAAGACCACGATCACCATCGCGATCATGAACGACACCAGGTGCACCGCGGCACCCTCGACCCCGAGCATCTCGAAGACCGGTTCGAGCAGGTGCGCGATCGCGGGCTCGCCGACCGCACCCAGCAGCAGCGAGCAGACCGTGATACCCAACTGGGCCCCGGCCATCATCATCGACACTCGCTCCATCGCCCGCAGGGTGATCTTGGCGGCCCAGTTGCCCTCCATCGCGCGGGGTTCGATCTGGGTGCGTCGGGCGGCGATCAGCGCGAACTCCGCGCCGACGAAGAAGGCGTTGAAGAGCAGCAGGACGGCGGTGACCAGCAGCGCCCAATAGTCACTCATCGCGGTCTCCGTCCTGCGCCGGCAGCACGGCCAGGATCAGCCGCTCGACCCGCTTGCCGTCCAACCGGGTCACGGTCAGCCGCACCCGCACCGGGGTCGGCAGGCCGTCGTCGTCACGGTTGGTCAGGTCCCGCGCTTCGACCTCGACGTGGTCGCCGAGGTGGGGGAAGCGGCCGAGTTCCTCGGTGATCAGGCCGCCGAGGGTTTCGCTGGCCTCGCCGTCGGGCAGTTCCAGGTGGTCGATCTCGTCGGGACGCATCAACCCCGACACCGACCAGCGGCCGTCGCCGAGATCCCGGTCGACCTCGGACGGTTCGTCGTGCTCGTCGTCGATCTCACCGACCAGCTCCTCGACGATGTCCTCCAGCGACAGCAACCCGTCGGTGCCGCCGTACTCATCCACCACGATCGCCATCTGCAGGCCGCCGCGCAGTTGTTCCAGGGCGTCGTCCAGAGCCATCGCGCTGGGCACCTGCACCACTTCGCGGGCGAAGGAAGTGACCGGGGTGCTGCCGCGCCGGTCGCGCGGCACGGCGAGCGCGTCCTTGAAGTGCACCGCGCCGAGAATCTCATCCGGTGTGTCACCGAACACCGGGAAGCGGGCGTGGCCGGTGCGTTCGCTGAGCGCCAGGACGTCCAGGGCGGTGGCGTCGGCGGTCAGGTATTGCATCTGCGGACGCGGGGTCATCGCGTCGGTGGCGAACTGCTTCCCGAGGGTGGCCGAGCGCATCACCCGGCGGGCCAGGGATTCCTCCAGGGTGCCCTCGGAGGCGGAACGGGACGCCATCGCGGCCAGTTCGGCGGCCGACCGGGCCCCGACCAGCTCCTCCTGCGGTTCGATGCCCATCA
>JAAYAO010000028.1 GCA_012719335.1 Propionibacterium sp.
ATGGCTCCTGCCGATCCCGCCGGGTTCGGTCGCACCCGCCGAGATGGCGGACTACGCCGCAACCCTGCACGCCCTGTCCAGCGGCGTCTCCGTCGAAGCGGTATCGGTGTCCCCGACCCGGGAAGGGGACGGGCTGATGGTGCGCGTCTCCCTCGATCACGCCACCGTGTCAGCCGATGAACAACGCCTGACCCCACCGGAGCAACGGCTGCTGGATGACCTGGTACGAACCATGGAGGGTTGGGATCTCGGCGAGGTCGACACCTGGGTCGGTCTGGTGTACGAGTAGATCGCTCGCACGTCCCCTCCTCCGGGTGAATACCGGCTGGTTTCGACCGGCTCAACCGACACCGGCTCACAGTTGCAGCATGACCTCCGCAGCAACCAGGTCGAACTGCCGGCTGGTTTCGACCGGCTCATCCGACGCCGGCTCACAGTTGCGGCATGACCTCCGCAGCGACCAGGTCGAGGTGATCGAGGTCGGTCAGGTCGAGGGTTTGCAGGTACACCCGCGAGGTGCCGATCTCGGCCCACCGTCCGAGGGTGTCGACCACTTCGTCGGGGGTGCCGCACAGCCCATTGGCCCGCAGTTCGTCGACCTCGCGGCCGATCGCGTCGGCGCGGCGACGGATCTCGGCCTCGTCCTTGCCGACGCACAACACCAGAGCGTTCGACCAGGTGATGTCGGCGGGATTGCGGCCGGTCGCGTGCACCGCATCCGCCACCCGGCCGAACTGCTCCCGGGCCTGCTCGCGGGTCACGAACGGCAGGTTGAACTCGTCGGCGTACCGGGCGGCGAGTGCCGGGGTGCGCTGTTTGCCCCGGCCCCCGATGATCACCGGAATGTGTGCCTGGGTGGGTTTCGGCAGGGCCGGGGAGTCACTGATCGGCCACCGCGGGCCGGAATGGTCGAACCTCTCCCCCACCGGGGTTCGCCACAGCCCGGTGATGATCGCGAGGGCCTCCTCCAGTTGGTCGAACCGGCCCCGCATGTCCCCGAACGGAATCCCGTACGCCAGGTGTTCGGCCTCGAACCACCCGGCACCCAGCCCGAACTCCACCCGACCACCCGACATCTCGTCGACCTGGGCGACGGTGAGCGCCAGCACGCCGGGGTGCCGGAAGGTGACCGCGGTGACCAGGGTGCCCAACCGGATGGTGCTGGTTTCCCGGGCGACCCCGGCCAGGGTGGTCCAGGTTTCGGTCGGCCCGGGCAGCCCGTCCCCACCCATCGCCAGCAAATGATCGGACCGGAAGAACGCCGAGTACCCGCAATCCTCGGCGCGCCGGGCCACCGCGAGCTGATCGGTGTAGGAGGCGCCCTGTTGGGGTTCGACGAAAACGCGCAGATCCACCGGTTCAGTCCTTCCGGCGCGCGCGGTGGGTGATGAACCGGGTGATCGCGGCACCCAATCCGACACCGGTGGCCGCCCCGACCACCCAGCCGGTCACCGACCCGACCTTCACCGCCTGGGCGGCGACCTTCTGATTCACCGGCACACTCTCGTCCGGCTCCGGCGGAACCACCCACTCGTCCGGGCCGATCTCGCGGGCCTGCTGACCCTGCCAGGCAGCGGTGGCCGGGGGCCGGTAATCGATCCCGGGCTTCTGCGGCTGGTCGTCGTCGAACTGCCACTCCTCGACGTCCGATTCGGGCAGATCGGCCAGCGGCTTGTCCACGTCGGTGAGTTCGACGGTGGTGACCGGCTGCACGCTGGTCGCGATCCAGGCCGCGACGAACAGGATCAGTCGGGCGAACAGATTGAAGAACAACATCAACACGATCACCGGGCCGAACAGCGCCGCCGCCGGGTTTCCGGTGAACGAGGACATCAGGAAGGTGGTCAGGTACTGCAGCACCGCCAGACCGATCGAACCGATCAGCGCACCCTTGGCGATGAACTTGAAGGGCACGTGCTCCTGCGGCAGCACCCGGTACAGGTACACGAAGAGCAACCAGCCGGCGGCCGCGGAGGCCAGCACGGGGGCCAACCGCAGAATCCAGCCGATGCCGGGCACGTCCTCCCAGCCGAGCCAGCCGATCACCGAATCGGCCAGGGCGGTGGACGTCGACGCCAGCGCGAAGGTCACCACGATCAGCACCAACAGGCCCAACAGGATCAGGAAGTTGACCAGCACCTCGACGACGATGAAGCGCTTGTTCTCGCTCATGTCGAACTCGGGACGCCACTGGGCGCGCACTGCGCTCTTCAGGTTGCCGGCCCACCCGGCCCCGGAGTACATCGCCGACAGGATGCCGACGATGCCGACCGCCCGCCAGTTGGTCAGGAAGCTGTCGACCAGGCCGGACACCTGGCCGGCCATGTCGTCGGGGGCGCCGCTGAGGGCGGAGTCGAGTTGCCCCTTCACCTCGTCGAGCAGTTCGGGGCGCAACTCGGTGAGCACGAAACCGGTCGCGGCGAAGGCGAACATCAGAATCGGCACCATCGCCAGTACCGAGAAGTAGGTGATCGCGGCACCGAACTGGTTGCCCAGCCGGGTGGTGAACCGCTGTGCCGCCCGCAACAGGTGAGCGATGATCGGGTTGGTCTTGACCTTCTCGATGAGCTCACCCATGGGCATTCTCCTCCTCGGCATAGGCCTCGATCGGCGGGCAGGAACATATCAGGTTGCGGTCGCCGTGGGCACTGTCGATGCGGCCCACCGGTGGCCAGTACTTGTCCGGCCCGGCGGCTCCGATCAGCCCCCGGGCGGCGATCGAGGGGGCTTGGCCCTCGGGGAAGGCCGCCACCGAGCGCGGGTAGGCGTGCGACCAGTCGTCGGCCATCACCCGGGCGGCGGGATGCGGGGCGTTCACCAGCGGGTTGTCGTCGGCCGGCCATTCGCCGGACGCGACCCGGTCGGCTTCCTGCCGGATCGCCAGCATCGCGGCACAGAACCGGTCCAGTTCGGCCAGGCTCTCCGATTCGGTCGGTTCCACCATCAGGGTGCCGGGCACCGGAAACGACATCGTCGGGGCGTGGAAGCCGTGGTCGATCAGCCGTTTGGCGACGTCGTCGACGGTGATGCCGGTTCGCTTGGTCAGTGGCCGCAGATCGAGGATGCACTCGTGGGCGACCAGCCCGTCACGTCCGGCGTAGAGCACCGGGTAGGCGTCGGCGAGGCGCCGGGCCACATAGTTCGCGGCCAGGATCGCGTACTCGCTGGAGGCCCGCAGCCCATCGGCGCCGGTCATCGCGATGTAGGCCCATGGAATCGGCAGCACCCCGGGCGAACCCTGTGGCGCCGCCGAGATCGGGCCGACCGCGGCGTCCGGGTGGGTCATCGGGTGCCCGGGCAGAAACTCGGCCAGATGGGCGCGGACGCCGATCGGCCCCACTCCGGGCCCGCCGCCACCGTGCGGGATGGTGAAGGTCTTGTGCAGGTTGAGGTGGCTGACATCGGCGCCGAACCGGCCCGGCCGGGCCAACCCCATCATCGCGTTGAGGTTCGCCCCGTCCACGTACACTTGTCCCCCGGCGGCATGCACCAGCTCGCACAGTTCGGTGATGGTCTCCTCGAACACGCCATGGGTGGACGGGTAGGTCACCATCGCCGCCGACACCCGGTCACCGTGCTGGTCGAGTTTCGCCCGCAGATCGGCCAGGTCGACCGAACCATCGGCCTGCGCGGCGACCACCACCACCCGCATCCCGGCCATCGCGGCGGATGCGGCGTTGGTGCCGTGCGCCGAACTCGGGATCAGGCAGACATCACGGTGCGCCTCGCCACGGCTGTGGTGATAGGCCCGGATGGCCATCAGACCGGCGAACTCGCCCTGGGCGCCGGAGTTCGGTTGCAGGCTGACCGCGTCGTAACCGGTGATCTCGGCCAACCACTGCTCCAGGTCGGCGACCAGTTGGGCGGTGCCCTGCTGATCCTCGGCCGGGACGAAGGGGTGCAGGTTGGCGAAGCCCGGCCACGAGATCGGCTCCATGGACGCAGCGGCGTTCAGCTTCATGGTGCAGCTGCCCAGCGGGATCATTCCCCGGTCCAGGGCGATGTCGCGGTCGGCGAGGGTGCGCAGGTATCGCATCATCGCGGTTTCGCTGTGGTGGCTGTGAAACACCGGATGGGTGCAGAACGGGGTGCTCCGGTCGTGGTCGGCCAGACCGCCCACCGGCGTCGAGCTCTCACCCGTGGTGGGTTCGGCCTCGGCGAACACGGCCAGCACCTCGTCCACCTCGGCGTCGGTGACGTCCTCGCCGATGGAGATCCCGACGGTGTCGGCATCGATCCGGCGCAGGTGCAGGCCGCGGGCCCGGGCGGCCGAGACCACGGTGTCGGCCGTGCCCGGCGTGCGGACGCCGATGGTGTCGAAGAAG
>JAAYAO010000253.1 GCA_012719335.1 Propionibacterium sp.
CACCCCCACGGTGGTGACCAGGGCGATCCGGGTGCGGGCCCGTAGCGCCAAGGCAACTCCCACCGCCACCAGCGGCACCATCAACCAGTCGATGCCCTGCACCAGTCCGGGCCGGGGCGCGGGCAACGGGGACGTCATCGTCAGGGCGAGTGACCCGACCGCCCCGATCACGATCACCACCGCCAACGGGGGCACCAGGTGCCGCAAGGGGGTGTCGGAGTCGGTCAGGTCACCGACCCGGGCCCCCAGTGCGATGCTGCGGGTACGGAAGGCCTCGACGACATCCACCGCCCGGATCGGGAACAGTTCCCGATCCAGCAGTCGATCGACCGCGTGCCGGCGCCACACCAGCAGGGCACCGAGGGTCACCACCGCGAGGGTCATGAACAACTCCGGCGCCACGCCGTGCCACAGCGACAGGTCGGCACCGGCCTCGGCGCCGATCGAGGCGGTGGCGGCGTCGATCACCGGCTCGGCGACCGGGCCGGCCACCCCCAGCAGTACGCCCGCCCCGGCGACCACACCGACCGGCACCAGTAGATCCCGTCCGCCCTCGCGCGGCGGGTCGGCGATCGGGGCGCCGCGGAACACCGCCAGCACCATTCGGGCGCTGTAGGCGAAGGTGAACACCGCCGCCAGCACCGCGACCCCGCCGACCAGCCAAGCGGTGCCCCCGGGCAGGGCGGCCATCGACTTGAACATCGCCTCCTTGGAGACGAAACCGAACAGCGGCGGCAGGCCCGCCATCGAGATCGCGCCGAGGGTCAGCAGGCCGGCCGTCCACGGCATGGTGCGGTACACCCCGCTCAGCTCACCGATCCGGCGGGTGCCCCACTGGTGGTCGATCACCCCGACCGCCATGAACAGGGCGGACTTGAACAGGGCGTGGGCCAGGACGTGAATGATCGCGCCGAGCAGGGCGTACCCCGTCCCGATGCCGATGGTGGCCACCAGGAAGCCGAGTTGGCTGACCGTGGAGTAGGCGAGCAACTCCTTCAGATCGCGCCGTTGCAGCGCGAACACCGCACCCATCAGGGCGGTGAGCAGGCCGACGGCGATCAGCAGGATGTTCCACACCGGCACCTCGGCCAGCGCGGTGGAGAACCGCAACAGCAGGTAGATGCCGGCCTTCACCATGGCCGCGGCGTGCAGGTAGGCGCTGACCGGGGTGGAGGCGACCATCGCATCGGGCAGCCAGGCGTGGAAGGGGAACTGGGCCGACTTGGTGAACGCGGCGATCGCCACCAGTACGGCGATCCCGGCCGCGAAGCCCGGGGCGTCCCGCCAGTCGGGGTGGGCCAGGATGACGCTCAGTTCGGTGGTGCCGAACCGGGCCCAGGTCAGGCCGACCGCGGCCAGCAGGGTCAACCCGCCGGCGGCGGTGACCAGAAAGGTGCGGATCGCCGGGGCCCGCGCCTTCGGGCCGGATTGGCTGATCAGCAGGAAGGAACACACCGTGGTGAACTCCCACATCACCCACATCACCACGATGTCGTCGGCCAGCACCAGGCCGGTCATCGCCGCGGCGAAGAAGGTCAACAACCCCAGGAAGGCGCCGTGGCGGCCCCGGGGCAGATAGCCGGCGGTGTAGGCCAGCACCACCGCGCCGACCAGTAACACGATCAGCCCGAAGATCAGCGACAGGCCGTCCAGTCGCAGGGTCACGCCGATGCCCAGGGACGGCAACCAGTCGATCCGTTCGGTGACCGGGCCCTCGGACGGACGGGTGGCCCAGCCGTACCCGAGGGTGGCGGCGGCCAGTACCAGTCCGCCGGCGGCGATCCAACCGGCGCGTCGTCCCAGCGTGCGGCCGAGCACCAGGGTCACCACGCAGACCACCACGGTGATCGCGAAGGTGGTGAACAGCATCTGGTGTGGCTCCCGGCATCAGTCGATGAGTCGACAACCCAACCCAATCATTGAGGCGCCGACCGCGGCAAACCGCGCCGCGGTGGGCCTCAGCCGCCGGTGCGCTGCCGGTAGGGGCCGATCACCTCGTCACCGAATCGCTTGAGCCGGTCGATCTTGCTCTGCAGGGGTTCGGTGTCGGCGGCCAAGCCGTACGGGTTGAAAGTGCCGAAACCACCCATCACCTGATTAACGCCGAGGTCGGCCTGGGCGTGCACGTCGTCGACGGTGAACACCCCACCGCCCTGAATCACGAAGGGCAGGTGGTCGCGGCCGTGCTCGCGGCGCATCCGGTGCAGGTCGGTGACGGCCTCGCGCAGCACGTCATCGGGCAGGCCGGTCTGCAACCACCCGTCACCCAACCGGGCGGCGCGTTTGCGCATCAACGGCGAGTTGCCGCCGATCAGGATCGGCACCGGCTCGGACGGCACCGGGTTCAGTTTGATGGGGTCGATGTCGTAGAACTCGCCGTGGAACTCGAAGTAGTCCCCGCTGCTCAGGCCCCGGATGATCTCGATGCACTCCAGGAAGCGCCGGCCGCGACCCTCCCAGGGCAGGCCGACCAGGTCGTAGTCCTCCGGCCAGGGACTGGTGCCGACCCCGAGTTGGATCCGGTTGTTCGAGATCACCGCCAGGGAAGTGATCTCCTTGGCGAACAGGGCGGGGTGGCGGATCGGCAGTTTCATCACGAACGGTGAGAACTCGATCCGGCTGGTGGCCGCCGCCATCGCGGCCATCGCCACCACGGGTTCGACGAAGGGCTTGTTCTCCAGGAACTCCCGGGAGCCATCGGCGTTGTAGGGGTAGGTCGAGTCCGATTCCTTCGGGTAGCCGATGCTGTCGGCCAACACGATCACGTCGAAACCGGCTTCCTCGGCCGCCCGGGCCAACGGAATGTAGTAGGACGGGTCGATCATCGCGACGCTGGTGGAGAACTTCATGTCCCCGTTCCTACCCCGGTTCGGGGGCGGCTCCGCGGGATCGTCCCGATCGCCGGTCGCGGCCGGGGGTGGACTCAGAGCCGGGTCAGGCCGGGGCAGCGTCCGGTGATCGCGCCGACCAACACCCACAGTGCGCCCAGCCCGGCCGCCACGGCCAGTACCGGGCTGGTCGGGGTGAGGGTGACCGCGAAGGCGGCGATCACCACCGCGATCACCAGTTGGGTGATACGCACCGCCGGGCCCGGACGGCAGCCGGCCCGGGTGATGCGCCAACCGGTCATCGGGCGGTGGCCCGCACCGGCATCGGGCAGGCAACCTGTCCGCGCAACCGCCAGAGCACCGCCACCCCGGTCAGCACCATCGCGGCCAAGGCCAGGTAGGGCTGCACCGGCGCGAACCAGGTGATCGCCCCCGAATAGCCCAGGGCGAGCAGAGCCAGCTTGTTGCAGACCGGGCAACCGACCGCGAACCAGGCCAGGATGCCGCCGGCCATGCCGAGTTTGCCGGAGCGTTGTTCCTCGGCCGATTCCGGTTCGGGTTCGGCCGACTGGTCGGCCGAGCTGCGCACATAGGTCGCGATCAACACCCCGGACAGGGCGGCGGTGAGCAGCCAGACCGGGTAGTTCCACCACACCGGCGGAATGTCGCGGGCGAAGATCGGGTTCGGAATCAGCACCGTGGCGATGCCGATGATCAGACCCACGACCACCGCCCCCAGCACGGCGATGCCGGTTTGGCGCAGTGTCCAACCGCGCAACGCCGTGCCGGCCAGGCGCAGGGTCTCACCGATCCCGGTCAGGGGAGCGCGTCCCATGGTTCCCTCTCGTCGACAACAGCGGTTCTATACCCCGGAGGGTATGAGGTGCCGGACGGAATCACAAGGGGTGACCCCGCGGGGTGCGTCAGCAGGAGCCGCGCATCTGCGGGCTGGGATCGCGCACGGTGATGCTCTCCACCACCTCGGAGTCCTGAATCGGGTCGGTGCTGAAGTTCTCCGCCCGGACGAACACCATCTCGCGTTCACCCTCCTCGGCCACCAGCACCGCGAACGGGCCACCGTCGCCGTCCTTGGTGTCCTCGGTGGTCTCGTACAGGCCCTTGATCTCGCCGAAGGTCATGCCCGCGTGGGCCCCGGCCTCGGTGGTGACGGGCTCACCGCCACCTGGGGGCTCGGTGATCGAGATCTCGGCGAGCGGGTCGGTTTCCTTCGGCTCCTCGGGGGTGTGCTCGAGCTGGAACTCGATGCCGCGCTCGCTGTATTCGGGGGAGGCGATGTAGATCGAGCACTCCGGCTCCAGCACCATGGCGCCGCGTTCGACCAGGTCGGTGTCACCCAGGGAGATGTCGCCGATGCCGTCGAAGGTCAACACTTCGCCGCCGGCCTCGGCCGTCGACTCCTCGGCGGGGGTTTCGGACTGTTCCTCGGTGGGCTCGCCGGTCTGTTCCCCGGTCGGCTCACCGGTGTCCTCGGTCGCCTGCGTGGTGGGCTGATCCACCGGTTCGGTGGTGGCCCCGTCGTCATCGGCGGTGCAGGCGGCGGCCAACGGCAGGAAAGCTGCCATCAGCAGGGGAAGAAAGGTCTTGGTCTTGCGCATTGTCTGCTCCCTTGCGGTTGCTGTTCATGCGACGGTCGTCGTGCGAAGTCCCGAACATAACAACCGTCCGGGGTCAGGTGCCCGAACCCGGGCCCAGCGCGGCCAGGATGCGTTGCGCGGCCGGATGGTCCGCACCGTGCTCGCGCTGCTCCCGGCGCAGCTCGGCGTCCGGGCGGTCCTCGATGTGCACGATGCCCGCCGGGACGGGGCTGAGCACGATCACCCGGTCGGCCAGCAACAGGGCTTCCTCGATGTCGTGGGTGACCAGCAGGGTGGGGCGGCGTTCGGCGGCGGTGATATCGAGCAGCCAGAACTGCAATTGCCGGCGGGTCAGTGCGTCCAGGGCCCCGAAGGGTTCGTCCAACAGCAGCGCCGGTTGCGGCATCAGGGAGCTGCGCAGCAGCGACACCCGCTGCCGCATCCCACCGGAGAGCTCGTCGGGCCAGGCCCGTTCGGTGCCGGCCAGGCCGAAGCGATCCAGCAGGGCCCGGGCCCGGGTGCGGGCCTCGGCCCGGGACTGGCCGGCGATCTCGGCACCCAGGGTGGCGTTGTCCAGGGTGGTCAGCCAGGGCAGCAGGGCGTCCTGCTGGGGGTGGTAGGCGACCCCGCCCGGCCGGCCGATCAGCGGGGTGCCGTTGACCTCGGCCCGACCGGAGGCGGGAATCAGCAACCCGGCCAGCACCTTCAACAGGGTGGATTTGCCGCACCCGCTGGGGCCGACGATGGCGGTCAGCGAGCCCGGGGGCACGGTCAGGCTGAGGTCGTCCAGAACCGTTCGGAAACCGGGGTGGCGCCCGAACAATCCGGCGCCGGGCAGCGGAAAGCGGTGGGTGATGTGCTCGACCACCAGGCCGGCCCCGGCCTCGTTGGTCGTCGGGTGCTGTTCACCGTCGGCTGTCATGCCCGGCACCGGTTCAGTTGGCCGGCAGGTGGTCGTTGGTCCAGGCGCCCTCCAGCGGTGAGGTGTCGGTGAGCATCTCCGCCCCGACCAGGAAGTCGGTGAACTCGGTCCACACCGCTTCCTCCATCACCCCGAAGCCGTCGCCGGACCCGTCGACGGTGTAGCGGGGGGCGTAGTAGTCGACCGCGGCCCGGGCCAGCTCCTCGTCCAACTCGGGGGCGCCGACCAGCAGGGCGTCGGCCCCGGCGGTCGGGTCGGCCACCACTTCGGCGTAGCCGTCGGAGGTGGCGGCCAGGAAGTCGCGGGCCAGGTCGGGATCCTCCTCCATCGCCGCACTGTTGCCGATCAGGATCGGGGTGTACCAGTTGGGGATGCAGTCCAGGTGCTCCGACATCGCGATCGTCACCACGTCATCGCGCACCGATTCGGCCCGCAGCGCGTCCCAGCCGCCGAACACCCAGACCACGTCGAAACGATCCTGCTCCAGGCCGGCCAGGTAGTCGACGTTGCCGATGTCGATGAAGTCGACCGTAGCCGGGTCACCACCGCCGCAGCGCACCAGTTCGGAGATGATCTCGGTCTCCAGCGAGCCGCCGTAACCGCCGTAGCGCTTGCCGTCCAGCGACCCGGGGTCGGTGGTCAGCCCGGAGGTGGACAACCCCATCAGGGCCGAGTCGTTCACCGGCAGCAGGGTGGCGATCGCCTGCACGTCCATGCCCTGGGCGCGCGCGGGCAGCAGCGATTCGGCCTGGGAGATGCCGAACTCCACCTGACCCTGGGCCACCGCGACGTCGGCACCGACGTCGGCGCCGGGTTCGATGATGGTCAGGTTGATGCCGGCTTCCTCGTAGAGGCCGTGTTCCTGGGCGTAGTAGATGCCGGCGTGGTGGGCGTTCGGCGTCCAGTTCAACATCAGGGTGACGTCGCGGGTTTCGGTGTCGGGGTCACCGGTTGGGGTGGGGGAGTCACCGCCGGTGGTGCAGGCGGTGAGCAGGGCGCCGGTGGCCAGCAGGGCCAGGCCGGTGCGGACGATGTGTCGTGTGGTCACAGGATTTCCTTCGTTGGTGGTTTCAGGTGGATCGGCCCGCCGCGATCGCCCGGTTGCGGGCGAGCACGAGGTCGCCGATCAGGGCCGAGGCCCAGAAGAGCAGCACACCGAGGACGGCGATCACGCCGACCGCGGCGAAGAGTTGGTCCATCCGGTAGCTGGCCTGGGATCGCTGCAGGTACACCCCCAGGCCCACCGAGGAGCCCATCCACTCGGCGATGATCGCGCTGAACACGACATAGCTCGCCGAGATCTTGGCGCCCCCGACGATGCCCGGCACCGCGCCGGGTAGCCGTACCCGCCGCAGCACGGTCAACCGGCGAGCACCCATCGAGGTGAGCAGGTCGACCAGGGTGCGGTCGGCCTCGCGCATCGCGATACCGGCGCTGATCGCCACCGGGAAGAACGCTCCCAGGGTGACGACCAGAATCTTCGGCCAGGCGCCGAAACCCATCGCGGCGATCAGGATCGGCGCGAAGATCACCGGCGGAATCGCTTGGCTGGCGATCAGGATCGGTTCGGTCGCCGCCCGCAGCGGACGCCACAGGGTGAGCGCGATCGCCACCAGAATGCCGAGCACCGAACCGAGGACGAAGCCACTGACCGCGATCCGTACCGTCGCCCACAGGTGACGACCGATCAGATCGCGGTCGGCCCAGCCCACCGCCCACACCCGTTCGGGGGCGGGCAGCAGGTAATCGGGTACGCCGGGCAGGCGTACCAGCAGACCCCACAGCACGATCAGACCGAGCACGGCCGCGACCGCGGGAAGAATCTGCCCGAGCAGAACCCGCACGCGTGCCTCAGGGAATGATGCGCGCGGCGACCTCGCTCATCGAGGCCTCGATCGTGTCGTCGGTGGCCTCGAGAATCCGGACGTGGGTCATCACCTGCTTCGCGCCCGAGGTGAGGCAGGCATCGTGCAGCTCGCGCAGCAGCGTCCAGCACTGGTCGGCCGGGCCCTGAATGGTGGTGCCCAACGCACCGACCTCGTATTCGAGGCCACTGGCCTCGATCACCCGGATCGCCGCTTCGACGTGTTCGTAGGTGCCGCGCTCGTCGCCCAACGGGGACGGACCGACATGGACATGGATCAACATAGTGACCGCTTCCCTCCGCTCGTATTACCGAGATCAGGTTCTGGAGTGGTTCGCCTCGGTCGGCGAATCTCAGCCCCTTCGGGCCCCCCCAGCGGATTGGTTATCGATCGTTGACCCTAGCAGAGGCGCACCCGGCGCCCGGTGGCGTCCGGCCGGTGGGCCCGTCAGCCGGCCACCGCGATCTCGGTGCCGAGCTCCCATCCGGATGACAGTTGCAGCTCGTCACCGCTCCAGAACGTGCCCGGGTCGTACCAGTTCGCCGGGCGGCGGCTCGGCAGCAGCCCCATCTCCTCGTAGGTGAGGGCGACGACCTCGGCGCAGTAGGCCACCGCGGGGCGCATCGGCTCGGGTGCCGCGCGTTTGCGGATCAGGGCGCTCGCCAGGGCGGTGCGACCCTGCAACCACCGCCACAGCAGCCGTCCGGTGGACGGGAAGGACACCCCGTCGAGCCGGGCGATCACCCGCAGCAGGGCGTCCTCCTGTTCGGTGCCGACCTCGGGGGTGAGTTGCCGCAGCCAGGCGCGTTGGTGGTACCGCTGCTGCCACCGGGTGACCGCGTCGCGCAGGTCGTGCAACTGCACCCCACTGTGGTGGCCGCCGGTCCACACATCGGGCAGCGAGCGGCCCAGTTCGGCATGCCACATCAACGGCGGCAGATCCTCCAGGGCCACCGTCATGCCGACGTGGTTGACCGGCGCATTGGTCAGCACGCGAATCGCGCGGTCGGCGACGGTGCGGCCCCGGAAGATCCAGATGTCGCCGGTGCGGGTGGCGGCCAGGGCGTCGTCCAGTCCGAGTGGTGCGGGCATGGCATCCAGTGTGCCCGGCCCGGCACCCACCTCGACGGTGCGGCCGGCCCGTGCCGGGTGGCGCGTCGAACCACTACCGTCAGGGCATGACTCGTCGGCATGCGAAGCAGCGGAAGAAGAGGCCCGGCACGTGGTGGTCGCGGTTCGGCAAATGGTTGGGCATCGCCGGACTGCTCGGCATCGCCGCCGGTGGGGCACTGGTGGTGCGCAACGAACGGCAACGGCGCGCCCTCACCCCCGATCAGGTGCGCCGGCGCCTGCACGAACGGGCCGCGCGAATGGATCGTCCGGATTGAGGGTGGCATAGGTAGTCGGGAAATAGGCTTGAGTCTATATCGATCCTGATCCATACTTGTTGCGTGCCTTGGGACATACGCCTTTGGGGGGACGTCGAGTCGTGGCCTCTGGGGCTGGATGACGAGACCTACAATTTGGTCGCCGCTTCGATCGCCCGGCTGGAGTCCTTGGGGCCTGCGCTCGGGAGGCCGACGGCGGATCGGATCAAGGGGTCACGGCATCACAACATGAAGGAGTTGCGTCCGGGCTCGGCGGGTCGCAGTGAGATCAGAATCCTGTTGCGATCGATCCGAAGCGCAGGGCCATCCTGCTCATCGCCGGGGACAAGGCCGGCAGATGGAAGCAATGGTACGAGCGGAACATTCCGATTGCCGATGACCGGTTCGACGAGTGGTTGATGAATGAGGAGGAGTGAGATGAGTGCGGGCATGAAGACCACCCCGTGGCGGGACGTGCGCGCCAAGCGCCCCATTGATGAGGCGGCCGTTGCTGAGCACCTGACGCGGATGGAGGCCGAGGAGCGCGCGTACCGGCTCCGTGAAATTCGTGAGGAACAGGGGGTGACGCAGAAGGAACTGGCGGAACGCATGGAGCTTACCCAGCCCACCATCTCCGCGTTGGAGGCTGGTCAGCTCGACCGGTCTGCGCTCGCAACACTCAAATCCTATGTCGAAGCGCTCGGCGGCACCGTCGAGGTCACGGCAACTTTCGGCAATCGTAAGCTTGTTCTGTCTCCGCAGGA
>JAAYAO010000254.1 GCA_012719335.1 Propionibacterium sp.
CGCCGAGGCCGGGGCCAGCGCGATGATCGACGTCTCCGACGGGTTGCTTTCCGACCTGGGACACATCGCCGCCGCCTCCGAGGTGACGATCGACGTGTTGACCGATGCCTTCGAGATCGCCGAACCGGTGCAGGCCGTCGCCTCGGCCACCGGCGCGTCCCCGCTGGTGTTCATGCTCACCGGCGGGGAGGATCACGCGCTCGCGGCGACCTTCGCCCCCCACGATGTGCCGGCCGGTTGGAACGTGATCGGACGGGTGCTGCCGTACCAGGACGGGCCCCGGGTCACCGTCGACGGCGGTGAATGGGACGGCGCCACCGGCTGGGATCACTTCCGTCGCTGATCGGCGTGTAACCCGCCCGGGTCGACAAACCGTGGCCTAGGATCGCCGATATGGCGACCCGCGCGTCTTCCCCACCGCGGTCTCGCACCACTCGTGGTGCTTCATCGCGGTCGTCCGGAAGCAAGAAGACCAGTTCATCGACCCGACGCACCCCGGCGAAGGGCACCTCGACGCGCAAGCCTGCCCGCAAACCCGCTGCCCGCAAGAACACCCGCTCGCGCAGCAGCCCCGGTGTCGGCGCCCGGTTGGGCGGTGGCCTGGTGGCCGCCTGGCGCGGCCTGGCCGGCGCGGTCGGTGGTGGAGTGCGCGCGATCGGCAGCACCGCCCGCGAGGTCGACCCCGAACTGCGCCGCGACGGATTCGGCCTGTTCCTGCTCGGCTGCGCGATCATCGTCGGCGCCGAGTTCTGGTTCGGCCTGCCCGACCCGGTCGGCCCCTGGTTGCACACCGCCGGCACCGGTCTGGTCGGCCAGATCGCCTACGCCGCACCGCTGCTGTTGTTGTTGATGGCGGTGCGCACCCTGCGCGATCCGCAATCCAACGGCCCGATGGGTCGCCAACTGGTCGGCTGGGGCTGCCTGCTGTTGGGCGTGTTGGGCCTGATCGGCATCGCCCACGGGGTGCCGCGCCCGTCCGACCCGGAGGCGATGGCCGCGGCCGGTGGCGTGCTCGGCTTCCTCTCGTCCAGCCTGCTCACCGACCTGCTCACCGCCTGGGTCGCGGTGCCGCTGCTGGTGCTGCTGGCGCTGTTCGGGTTGATCGTGATCATCGGCATTCCGCTGTACGAGGTGCCCGCCCGGTTGCGCGCCCTGCGCGAGCGGCTGCCCAAGCCCGCGCCCAAACCCACCGAGCCCGAATACGGTCAGGACCGGGCCTACGACACCCCGCTGGTGCTCGACGACGAGGACGAACCCGTCGACGACGACCTGACCGAGGTGATCGCACCGGCCCCGACCCCGGCCGAACCGAAACCGGTCACCGCCGGGCTGCCGCCCGAACCCGACCCGGACGCGGAACTCAGCCCGCCCAAGCACACCCCGCCGCCGGCCCGGGTGGAACAACTCCAACTCTCCGGCGATGTGCAGTACGTGCTGCCCGAATCGGCCCTGCTCAAGTCGGGCACCGCCCCGAAAACCAAGTCGGAAGCCTCCGATGCGGTGGTCGACCGCCTGCAGCAGGTGTTCGCCGAGTTCGGCATCGACGCCACGGTCACCGGCTACACCCGCGGCCCGACCGTCACCCAGTACGAGGTCGCGCTCGGCTCCGGCGTCAAGGTCGAGAAGGTCAAACAACTCGAACGCAACATCGCCTACGCGGTGGCCAGCTCCGAGGTGCGCATCCTGGACGTGATCCCGGGCAAGTCGGCGATGGGTGTGGAGATCCCCAACGCCGACAAGGAGGTCGTCTCCCTCGGCGACGTACTGCGCTCGAAGAAGGCCACCACCGATCAGCACCCGATGACCGTCGGCCTGGGCAAGGACGTCGGTGGCGGGTTCGTGCTGGCCAACATGTCGAAGATGCCGCACCTGCTGGTGGCCGGCGCCACCGGTTCGGGTAAATCCAGCTTCATCAACTCGATGATCACCTCGATCATGATGCGGGCCACCCCCGACGAGGTGCGGATGATTCTGGTCGACCCGAAGCGGGTCGAGTTGACCGTCTACGACGGCATCCCGCACCTGATCACCAAGATCATCACCAACCCGAAGAAGGCCGCCGAGGCGCTGCAGTGGGTGGTGAAGGAAATGGACATGCGCTACGAGGACCTGGCCCAGTACGGGTTCAAGCATGTCAAGGACTTCAACGAGGCGATCCGGGCCGGGGCGGTGCACCCGCCGGAGGGCTCCGAACGCGTTCTCGAGCCGTACCCCTACCTGCTGGTGGTGGTCGACGAGCTCGCCGACCTGATGATGGTTGCGCCGCGCGATGTGGAGGAGTCGGTGGTGCGGATCACCCAGTTGGCCCGGGCCGCCGGCATCCACCTGGTGCTCGCCACCCAGCGTCCGTCCACCGATGTGGTCACCGGTCTGATCAAGGCGAACGTGCCCTCCCGGTTGGCGTTCGCCACCTCCTCGATGACCGACTCGCGGGTGATTCTCGACCAGCCGGGTGCGGAGAAGCTGGTCGGCCAGGGTGACGCCCTGTACCTGCCGATGGGTGCGGGCAAACCGATCCGGGTGCAGGGTTCGTGGGTCGGGGAGGCCGAGATCCGGGAGGTCGTCAAGCACGTCACCGCCCAGTTGTCGGCCCAGTACCGCGACGACGTGGGTGCCCCGCAGGCCGAGAAGAAGGTCGCCGAGGACATCGGCGACGACCTCGATCTGGTGCTGGAGGCCGCCGAACTGGTGGTCACCACCGACCTCGGATCGACCTCGATGCTGCAGCGCAAACTGCGGGTCGGGTTCGCCAAGGCCGGCCGGTTGATGGACATTCTGGAGACCCGTGGGGTGGTCGGGCCGTCGCAGGGCTCCAAGCCGCGGGAGGTTCTGGTGAAACCCGACGAGCTGGACGAGGTTCTCGACAACCTGCGCGCTGGCTAGGCTTTCGGTCATGAACGGACCCAACGTGTTGACCACGTTGCGCATCCTGATGGTGCCGCTGCTGGGGTGGATGCTGATTGCCTTCCCCGACGATCCGGTGATGCGGATCTGGACCACCGTGGTGTTCATCGTGGCGATGCTCACCGACCTGATCGACGGATGGTGGGCCCGCCGGGCCAACCTGATCACCAACTTCGGCAAGATCGCCGACCCGATCGCCGACAAGCTGATGACCGGGATGGCTCTGGTCGGGCTCAGCGTGATCGGTGAACTGTGGTGGTGGGTGACCATCGTGATCCTGGTGCGCGAGTGGGGGATCACCCTGATGCGGTTCGCGTTGCTGCGGTTCGGTGAGGTTCAGGCGGCCAACAAGGGCGGCAAGATCAAGACCGTGGTGCAGACCGTGGCCCTGATCCTGTTCCTGCTGCCGTTGCCGCTGCTGCAGTGGGGGGTGCCGTTGGAGCCGCTGCACCTGGTCGAGTTGGCCTCCTGGATTCTGATGATGATCGCGCTGGCGCTGACCGTGGTGTCGGGAATCGACTATGTGCGGGCCGCGATTCGGATGGTGCGTGAACACGACGCCCGAAAGCTCGTCGAGAAGCATGAATCGGGCAGCTGAACTCGTCATCCGGCTGATGGCCTCCGGCCAGACGGTCGCCACCTGCGAATCCCTCACCGGTGGGCTGATCGGGGCCGAGATCACCTCCATTCCCGGCGCCTCCCGGGTGTATCGCGGCGGCCTGATCACCTACGCCACCGAGTTGAAACACCTGCTGGCCGGGGTGGACCCGGCCGTGCTGCGCACCGAGGGCCCGGTCGCCGAGAGCACCGTGCGGCAGATGGCCGTCGGTGCCCGGCAACGCTGCGGGGCCGACTGGGGAATCGGGGTGACCGGAGTGGCCGGCCCCGACCTGCAGGGCGGGCACTCCGCCGGCACCGTCTGGGTGGGGCTGGCCGGCCCGGACGGGGCGGTGGTCACCGAGTTGTTCGACTTCGGTGGTGACCGCAGCAGAATCCGGGAGCAAACAGTTTCGGCCGCGATCAACGCACTGTTGGCCCGGCTGGGCTAGGCTCGGAGGCATGATTCGCCACTCGTCACCACCGGTGCTGCTGCGGGAACACCTGGGCAGGTCGTTGCGTGCGGTCCGCGTTCACCAGGGCCGAACCCTGCGTGAGGTGTCCGCCGCCGCCCGGGTCAGCCTGGGCTACCTGTCGGAGATCGAGCGCGGCCAGAAGGAGGCGTCCAGCGAACTGTTGGCCGCGATCTGTCAGGCCCTCGACATCACCCTGGCCGAGTTGCTCGGCCGGGTCACCCACGAACTCGGTGGGGCCGAGGTGATCAACCTGCCGGTGGCGAACGCCAACGCCGCGTGATCCGACGTCGAGGGAGAGGACCCCGATGAGTGACTTCGCCACGATCCACCGTTCCCTGGCCGCCACCTTCACCGACAAGGTGAAGGGCACCACCGATTGGGACGCCCCCGCGCCCTGCGAGGGTTGGACGGCCCGGTCGGTGGTCGAACACCTGGTCACCTGGTTCCCGGCCTTCCTGGCCGGCGGCAGCGAGGTGCGCCTGCCGAAGGGCCCCGGGGTCGAGGAACACCCCGAGGTGGCGTGGGAACTGCAGCGCGACGCCGTCCAGGCGATTCTGGACGACCCGGCCCGGGCGGGGCTGCCGTTCACGGCCGAGGGAGTCGCGGCCGACACCGTCGGTGAGGTGATCAACCAGTACTACACCAGCGATCTGCTGATCCATATCTGGGATCTGGCCCGGGCCACCGGGCAGGGGGACCGCCTCGACCCGGGAGCCGCCGAAGCCGCCCTGGCCGCGATGGAACCGATCGAGAACCAGTTGCGTGCCTCGGGGCATTTCGGCACCGCCCGCGGCCCCCTGCGCGACGACGCCGACGCCACCGACCGGCTGATTTCCTTCACCGGCCGCGACCCCTACTGGCGCTCACCCGCCGACGACTGAGCAACCACGGGTCGCGCCGATCCGCGTATGCCCGGCCCCAGCTGACGCCGGTCGTGCCGATGCGTGCTTGCGTTCGGCCCCCTCTGATGCCGGTGGTGCTCGATGCGCGCACGCCCGGGCACTCCTACGCTGGTTGCGCCGATGCGCGCGTGCGCCGGCCCCCTCCGACGTTGGTTGAGCCGATGCGCGCGTGCGCGCATCGAGTCGAAACCCCCGGCGCCCGACCGCATTCGCGAGCCCACGATGACGGACGAGCCGTCACCGTGCACCCGAACGGCTGAACTCAGTCGCGACCCAACGGGTCGGGGCGGCACACCCCGTCGGCGATCGCCGCGGCCCGGACCGCCTCGGCCACCGCCGGGGCGACCCGGGTGTCGAACACCGACGGCACGATGTACTGCGGCCACAGGTCGTCGCCGACGGTATCGGCGATCGCGGTGGCGGCGGCCAGCTTCATGCCCTCGGTGATCTTGGTGGCCCGCGCATCCAGGGCACCCCGGAACACGCCGGGGAAGGCCAGCACGTTGTTGATCTGGTTCGGGAAATCACTGCGGCCGGTGGCGATCACCGCGGCAATGCCCTGAATCAGTTCGGGGCGAATCTCCGGGTTCGGGTTGGCCATCGCGAAGACGATCGGATCCTTGGCCATCGACTTCACGTCGTCCACGGTCACGATGTCGGGGCCGGACAGCCCGACGAACACATCGGCGCCGGCGATCACGTCGGTGATCGTCCCCTCCAGTGCCTCGGGGTTGGTGTTGCCGGCGAACCAGCGCTTGGAGTCGTTCAGGTCGGTACGGCCCTCGTGCACCGCACCCTTGCGGTCGACACCGATGATGTTGCGCACCCCGGCGTCCATCAACATCTTCGACACCGCGACCCCGGCGGCACCGACACCGGCGACGACCACCTTCACGTCCGCGTGGTTCTTGTCGACGATCTTCAGCGCGTTGCGCAGCGCGGCGACGGTGACGATCGCGGTGCCGTGCTGGTCGTCATGGAAGACCGGGATGTCGAGGGCCTCGACCAGCCGCTCCTCGATCTCGAAG
>JAAYAO010000255.1 GCA_012719335.1 Propionibacterium sp.
CCGCCGTCGACGGTGACCCGGGGCCCGTCCTGGTACGGCAGCACCCGTCCGATCACGTTCCAGCCGGCCGGCACATCGTGGGGGGCGAAGGTCGCCGCGAGCGCGTGGTCCTCCCCGCCGGTGAGCATGAACACCAGCGGGGACGCGCCGGTGGCGGAGGCGACGGCCTGTACCGGTTCGGCGATCTCGAAAGCATCGGTCAACACGTCGATCGTCACCTCGGAGGCCGCGGCGATGTGTCCCAGGTCGGACAGCAACCCGTCGGAGACGTCGATCATCGCGCTGGCCCCGGCCTCGGCGGCGACCCGGCCCTGCCCGTAGGGCACCGACGGCACCTTGTGGGCGTTCACCACCGCCCGGGGCGACCCGAACCCGCGCCGCAGCACCGAGTACCCGGCGGCTGCCCACCCGAGGGTGCCCAGCACCGCGACCACGTCACCGGCCCGGGCGCCGTTGCGGCGCACCGGTTCGCGGTCGGCCAGATCACCGATCACGGTGACCGACAACACGACCTGATCGGCCCGGGTGACATCCCCACCGACCGCCCACACCCCGGCGGTGGCGCATTCCTCGGCGATGCCCTGCACCAGGTACCGCAGCCAGGTCACCGGCAGGTCGGCCGGGGCGCTGAATCCGAGCACCAGCCCGACCGGGCGGGCCCCCATCGCCTCGATGTCGGAGACGTTGACCGCGACCGCCTTGCGGCCCACCTGGATCGCGGTGGACCAGTCGCGGCGGAAGTGCACGCCTTCGACCAGCACGTCGGTGCTGACCACCGCCCGGTCACCGGCCAGCCGCAGCACCGCACCGTCGTCCCCGGGGCCGACCAGCACCGATTCGGCGCTGGTGGTGCCGCCGGGGGCGAGCCCTCGGGCGATGATGTCGATCAGTTCGAACTCGCCGAGATCACCCAACGTCTGCTGCTCCGCCACGATTCTCCCCTCAGCCCTGCTCTGGTGGGCCGTCCCAGCACACGGTAGCGTTTCGGAGCAGCGGCGCTCGGGTGCGCGCGCGGTGTTCCCAGGAGGTTGTGATGTCGGTACAGGCCTACGTTCTGGTGCAGACCACCGTCGGGAAGGCCGCCCATGTCGCGGCCGAGATCCGCAACACCGACGGGGTGGTCGTGGTGCACGACGTGACCGGGCCGTACGACGTGATCGTGCAGGTCGAGGCGCCCAGTATGGACGACCTGGGCACGCTGGTGGTCCGGGGCATTCAGGCGGTGGACGGCATCACCCGCACCGTGACCTGCCCGGTGGTGAACATCTGAGGTGCGACACCGCTGGATTCCCGCCGGCCTGGTGCCGGCTGTCGTGTTGGCCGGGTGTACCGCCCCGGTGGCGATCGACGACCCGGCACCGACCGGTGAGGTGGCCGACATCTGCACCGCGGTGTTGGCCGACCTGCCCGGGGAGGTGTTGGGTGCGGTGTCGCGGGACACCAGCACCGAGTGGGCCCGGGCCTGGGGTGACCCGCCGATCACCCTGGTGTGCGGGGTGGAGCAGCCCGAGGCGCTGACCCCCACCAGCCCCTGCCTGGAGATCAACGGGGTCGGCTGGTTCGAGCAGCAGGGTTCGGGTGGTGGCACGGTGTGGACGACGATCGGCCGTCCGGCGGTGATCAGTGTCGGGGTGCCGGCCGAATACGGTGACCCGGTCTCTCCCCTGCCGGGGTTGTCCCTGCCGATTGGTGCGCACAACCCGGTCGAACAGCCCTGCGTGGGGTGAGGTCTCCCCCACCGATGACTGGAAACACCCCGATGTCGGGGGAGAATCGGCCTGTTCGGGCCGAATGGGCCGCTGTGGCGTGCGTTTTCGGTCACCCCACCCGCCGGCCCCGGCATCCGGGCCGGGCTCAGCGCAGGCCGAGGGGGCGTTGCCGAGCCAGTTCGATCAGGGTGCCGAACAATTCGGGATAGCTCACCCCGGCGTCCTGCCACAGCATCGGGTACATCGAGAACTGGGTGAACCCGGGCATCGTGTTCAGCTCGTTGACGAACAGGTCGTCCCCGTCGAGAAAGAAGTCGACCCGGGCCAGGCCCTC
>JAAYAO010000256.1 GCA_012719335.1 Propionibacterium sp.
ATCACCCTGGGTTCGATGCCGCCCAATCTGAGTGGCCCGCTGGCCGAGCGGTTCGGCGCGGTTCCGCTGCCACCGGACGGGCCGGAGCGGGACGCTTTCCTGGCCGAGCACGCCGACACGATCGAGGTGGCGGTGGGGCATGCCGGGGCCGGGGCGCGCGCCGGGTTGATGGACCGGCTGCCGGCACTACGGGTCGTTGCGCACTTCGCGGTCGGGTACGACTCCACCGATGTCGAGGCCGCCCGGGCCCGTGGCATCGCGCTGACCAACACCCCCGAGGTGCTCAACGACTGCGTCGCCGACCTGGCGATCGGGTTGACCCTGGACGTGCTGCGGTTGATCAGCCGCGGCGACCGGTTCGTCCGGGCCGGCCGCTGGACCCGGGAGGGTTTCCCCCTGGCACGCCGCCTGACCGGGGCGAAGGTCGGCATCCTGGGTCTGGGACGCATCGGTGAGGCGATCGCGAAACGGCTGACCGCCTTCGACTGCGAGATCTCCTACCACTCCCGGCGCGAGGTCGCCGGCACGCCCTACCGCTACTACTCGACCGCGACCGAGTTGGCCGTCGCCAACGAGGTGCTGATTGTGATGGTGCCCGGTGGTCCGGGTACCGAGGGGTTGGTCGATGCCGAGGTGCTCGAGGCTCTGGGCCCCGACGGGTACCTGATCAACGGAGCCCGCGGTTCGGTGGTCAACCACGACGACCTGATCGACGCACTGCGCAACCGGACGATCGCCGGAGCGGGGTTGGATGTGTTCCCCGACGAACCGCGCGTCCCCGAGGCACTGTTCGCATTCGACAACGTGGTGCTCACCCCGCATGTCGGGTCGGCCACCGTCCAAACCCGTCAGGACATGGCCGATGTGGTGTTGGCAAATGTCGAGGCCTGGTTCGACCGGGGCGAACTCGTCACGCCGGTGTGATCCGGGCGACCCTCAGTCCCAGACCACGCCCTCGGTGTTGCGTTCGCCGTAGGGGCCGTCACGGATCACGTCTTCGATCAGGGCCAGATCTTCCTCATCGAGGCGCAGGTTCAGTGCGTACACGTTCTCGCTGACCCGGTCGGGGTTGCGGGTGCCCGGAATCGGGACGACGTCGTCGCGTCGGGTGAGCAGCCAGGCCAGGGCGAGTTGCGGCAGCGTCGCCCCGCGAGCTCCGGCGACGCCTGCCAGCAGGGAGGCAATGTTCTCGTTGCGCGGGAAGTTGTCCGGCGCCCACCAGGGAAAGGCCTCGGCACCTCGCAGGTCGCCGGCCCCGTATTCGCCGGGCTGTTGCACCGCCCCGCTGAGAAACCCACGGGCCAACGGCGAGTAGGCCACCAACCCGATGCCGAGCTCGGCCAGGGTCGGAAACAGTGCCTCGACGTCGCGGACGAACATCGAATACTCGGTCTGCAGGGCACTGACCGGTTGGACGGCGTGCGCCCGCCGCAGGGTGTTCGGTCCGGCCTCGCACAGCCCGAAATACTTCACCTTGCCGGCCTCGATCGCCTCCTTGACGGTGCCGGCGACGTCCTCGATCGGGACGTTCGGGTCGACCCGATGCTGGTACATCAGGTCGATGTGGTCCACCCCCAGATGGCGGAGGCTGTTGTCGATCACCCGACGGATGTTGTCGGGGCTGGAGTCACATCCCATCCGTGGGGTGAACCCGAACTTGGACGCGATGACCACCTCGTCGCGGAACCCGCGGATCGCCCGCCCGAGCACCCGCTCCCCCTCACCCCAGCCGTACAGCTCGGCGGTGTCGAACAAGGTGATGCCCTCGTCGTAAGCCCGCCTGATCGCGGCGATGCCCTGATCGGTGTCGGACTCGCCGTAGAAGGACGTGATGCCCATCGCCCCGTACCCGATCGCGGATACGGTCAGGCCCTGGCTGCCGAGGGTGCGCTGCTGCATGGGGACGTCCTTTCGCCGGTGGTGTGGCCAGCGTGACACACCGGACGGGTTCGGTACACGCACACGTCAACCACGCCGAATGGTCCGTCGCCGCTCAGACGAGCACCACGTCCCGAGCCCGGTTGACCGCAGAGGTTGTTGCCTGGGTCAGGAAATCCACTCCCGGGTCGTGCGCGGTCCACTGGATGGAGGACGTACGGAGCAAGTCACCAACTGTGGTGTCGGGGTCG
>JAAYAO010000257.1 GCA_012719335.1 Propionibacterium sp.
ACGCGTACGCCCTGGCGAATCTGACGATTACCTATGTGGGTGAGGAATCCGGTACTCCGTGGGAGGTCGGCGTCGCCTACGTGACCTCGGACGGCAACGTGACCGACACCTTCGACAACATCGCAGTCGGCCCGGAACCGCTCAGCGACAGCGAGCTGTACACCGGTGCGAGCGCCACCGGCAACGTGGTTCTGCACGTCCCGCAAGGCGATGACGGCTTGCTGCGCATCAACGCCGGCATGCTCGCCGACGACGTATTCGTCGCCATCAAGTAGACCTTTCGAGGCACAACGGGTACCGCCCGGGAACACGTTCCGTGGCGGTACCCGGTTCGCCGTCCGGACGCAGTGACCCGGTCCCGGCCGGTCCCCGCGGCGGGCGACCCCGTGTGGGCGATGTGCAATGTGTCACGACGCGGTGTGCCGGCAGTACCACCGAGGAGGTGCAGGACATCAACCACCCCGGCCCCAGATGAGCACCGGCCCCCAACCTGCGCCGCTGCCCACCGCCGGCCCTCCGGGGGGCGCGGCATCTTACCGTCAACCGCCTCGCGGTGTGGACGGAGAAGTGGGACGAGCCGATCTACCTCGGCGTCGGGATGGGCTGACGTTTCAGAGTTGACGCAACACGTCGAACGGCGTGTTCGCCGACACCCGGGCCTCGATGCCGCGAGTGATGAACTCCTTGGCGGTGCGGGCCGCCTCCAGCGGAGCGGCACCCTTGGCCAGTTCGGCGGTGACGGCCGCGGCCAGCGAGCAACCTGCGCCGCTGACGGCGTGCTCCCCGATCTTGGGCGCGCTCAGCACCTCGAGAGTGTCACCGTCGTAGAAGACGTCCATCGCGTCGGGCCCCTCGAGCCGCACCCCGCCCTTGGCCAGGACCGCGGCGCCGGAGGACTCGTGGATCTTCTTCGCCGCGGTGATCAGGTCGTCCACGTCGTCGATCGCGTTCATGCCGGCCAGGGTCATCGCCTCGAAATGGTTCGGCGTGACGAAGGTGGCCAGCGGCAGGATCTTCTCGCGCAGCGCGGTGTCGGTGTCCAGGGCGGCACCGGGTTCCTGCCCCTTGCAGATCAGCACCGGGTCGACCAGCAGGTTGGTGAGGGGCTGGTCGGTCAGCGCGGCGGCGACCGTGTCGATGGTGACCGGGGTGCCGAGCATGCCGATCTTGACGTTGCGGATGTCGTAGGTGGCGAACTCGACCTCCAACTGGTCGGCGATCACCTGCGGGTCCACCGGCACGAAGCGATGGTTCCAGTCGTTCTTCGGGTCGAAGCTGACAATGCAGGTCAGCGCGGCCAGCCCGAACACCCCCCGGGCCTGGAAGGTCTTCAGGTCGGCCTGGGCCCCGGCACCACCGGTGGCTTCGGAACCGGCGATGGTGAGGGCGATCGGCGGCTGCGTGGTCTGTGACATAGCCGCCATCATCGCACGTGCGGCGCAGTGTTTTTCACCCCGCCGCGAGGGGCCGGGCACTCATCCGCGGACGGTGCATTCCGGTCGGCCTCACAAGCCGGTAGGTTGACCGTCATGGCTGAGTTGACAGTGCTGCACAACCCCCGGTGCTCGACCTCCCGCGCCGCCCTCGAGGCCACCGACGAGGCGGAGGTGACCCCCGACATCGTCCAGTATCTGAAGGATCCGCTGGATGCCGCCGCACTCGGTGACCTGCTGGACAAGCTCGAGGATCCGCCCACCGACCTGGTGCGGCGGGACAAGAACTTCACCGAACTCGGCCTGGGCGAGGAGGACGTGCAAACCCGCGAGCAGGTGATCGCGGTGCTCACCGAGCATCCGCAGTTGATGCAGCGTCCCGTGCTGATCGCAGGCGACCGCGCGATCATCGGCCGCCCCAAGGACCGGGTTCCCGCCTTCCTGGCGGAATTGGGCTGAGGCGCATGTCGAAGGAACTGAACTTCGTCAAGGGTGTGTCACGACTGCACGCCTTCTACACCGAGCACGTCCGGATGCTGGCGCATGCCTACGACCTGCCCGATGAGGACGCGGCGATGCTGCTGGATCGGTTCGGCTACCACAATGTGGCCCGCGAGATCCTGCGCCCGCCGAAGGTCGACCTGTTGAATCCGGATTCGTTGGGCAACCCCGGGCCGAGCACGACCCAATGACCGATTCGCCACTGCTGCAGTGGCTCGATCAGCGCTCCCGGGTACGCACCGCCAAGGATCGCGAACGGCGTGCCGCCGCGCCGTCGCGACCCCCGCGGATCGATCTCGCCTCCAACGATTACCTCGGTCTGGCCCGCGACCAACGACTCGCCGAGGCCGCCGCGCACGCCGCGCGAGCATTCGGGGCCGGGGCGAGCGCCAGCCGGGTGGTGACCGGCACCCATCCGGTGCACGAGGACGTGGAGGCCGCGCTGTGCCGGCTGACCGGCCGGTCGTCGGCGCTGGTGTTCTCCAGCGGGTACACCGCCAACCTGGCGGTGATGTCGGCGCTCAGCGGGCCGGGCACCCTGCAGGTGCTGGACGAGCACGCGCACGCCTCGTTGCGCGACGGCGCCCGGGTCGGCCGGTCACCGCAGGCGGTGTTCGCCCACCAGGACCTGGCCGAGCTCGAACGGTTGCTGGCCGACCGCAGTCAACCCCGGGCGATGGTGGTGGTCGAGTCGATCTACTCGGTGTTGGGTGACCGGGCCCCGTTGGCCGACCTGCACCGGATCTGCCGGGCACACGGCGCGCTGCTGGTGGTGGACGAGGCGCACTCCCTGGGGGTGGTGCCGGGGCGCTGCGCGGTGGCCGAGGACGACCTGGCCGAGGCCGAGGATGTGATCGTCACCGCCACCTTGTCGAAGGCGCTCGGTGCGCAGGGCGGGGTGATCCTCGGGGGCGGGGCCGCCGGAGAACTGGTGCGGCGCCATTTCGTCAGCGAGGCCCGTTCGTTCATCTTCGACACCGGCCTCGCCCCGGCCGCCGCGGCCGCCGCCCTGGAGGCCTGCCGGATCATCGAGAACGACCCGGACGTGATCGCCCGCCTGCACCGCAACAGCGCCCGGGTGCGGGCCGCGTTGACCCGGTTCGACGATGCCGAGCCGGGAGCCGGGGCGGTGCATTCGGTGCCGGCCCCGTCGGCCGCGGTGGCGGTGGAGCTGACCGAACGGTTGGCCGCCGAGGACATCGCGGTGGGGTGTTTCCGGCCACCCTCCACCCCCGACGGTCGTTCCCGGTTGCGGGTGACCGCGAGTGCCGGGCACCGGCCGGCCGAACTGTTCGCCGCCCTCGACCGGGTGGTGGCGGTGCTGGCCGAGGCCCGCGGGGAGGCACCGACCGCCGAACCGCGGTGGCGTCGAGATGCCCTGCCCGACTATGTGCACGTCACCGAGCCCGACCTGGTGCGCGAGGTGTTGACCCGCACCGACGAGTTCGAGCCGACCAATGCGCTGACCGCCGCCGTGGCGCTGACCCCGGACGCGCTGCGCACCCTGGCCCGATCCGGGTTCGCCCTGCCTCCGGTGTTGGCCTCGGCCACCGGCGAGCTGCACCGCACCACCCGCCGGGCGGTCACCGGCTTCTTCAGCCCGGCCCGGGTCGAGGCGGTCGTCCCGCTGATCCGGCAGTTGGCCCGGGCGGCCGCCGAACAGGTGGCGGCCCGTCCCGGCCGGGAGGTCGATCTGGGCGCCGCGGTGGCCGACCACCTGCCGGCCCGGGTGATGGCCGAGATGATGGGCACCCCCCTGCCCGACCGCGATGACCTGCACCGTTGGAGCCGGGACTCCCTGGAACTGTTCTGGGGCACCCCGAGCCCCGACCGGCAACTGCACCTGGCCGGGTCGGCCGCCGCCTTCCACACCTGGTTGCGCGGTGTGTTGCGGGCCTCGATCGCCGCCGACGGCGACGACCTGTGGGCCACCGTCGCCCGCACCGGGGTGAGCGAACGGCAGGTCTGTTCGTTGGCCTACTTCCTGATGATCGCCGGGCAGGAAACCACCTCGATGCTGACCCGCACCGTCCTGCTGCGGGCGTTGCAGGATCGGCCGACCTGGGCCGGGGCCGGGGCGGACGTGGCCGCGGCCCGCGAAGTCACCCGGCAGGTGCTGGCCGAGGAGTCCTCGGTGCCCACCTGGCGGCGCCGGGTCGGTGCCGACACTACCCTCGATGGTTGCCCGCTGTCGGCCGGCACCGAAGTGCTGTTGGAGGTCAGCGGTCACCACCGCCCGGGCGACCGGGACGGGTTCGGGCTCGCCTTCGGCCACGGCCTGCACCGCTGCCTGGGCGCCGCTCTGGCCGAGACCGAGGCCACCCACATCCTGCACGAGACGGCCCGGGCGCTGCCCGGGGCGAGGTGGTCGGGCGCCGAACCTGCGTGGTGGCGGTTGTTGTCCTTCCGCACCCCACTGACCGTCCCGGCCCTGATCTGATCGGCCGTCCGGTCGACGGAACAGGCCGGGGACACACTCTTCCGCGATCCGTACGCTCCGAGGACGTCAACCGAGGAGCATCCATGTCGAGCACGCCACCCGTCATCCCCTTCGTCAAACTGGTCACCCACGACATCGAAGCGTTGGCCCCCTTCTACATCGAGGCCTTCGACTTCAAGATCGAGTACCGGGTCACCTCCGACGACGAGCCGGAATGGGCCCTGGACGAGATCCTGATGCACAACGCCGTGGACGAGGGCACCACCCTGGTGTTGCTGTCCTTCCACAACCGCCCGGTCGTCGATGCCGGGGGCGTCATCCTGGGGATGCGGGTCACCGACCTGCCGGCCACCCTGGACAAGGTCGTCGCCGCCGGCGGCACGATCACCCGTCCGCGGAAGGAGATGCCCGAGCACGGCGTCAAGGTCGCCTTCGTCGAAGACCCGCACGGCACGATGATCGAGATCATCGAGATGCTGCCGAAGGCCTGACCTCCTGGTTCCTCCACCATCACCGTCACGTTGACTGCGCCGGGATCGCACCGTCCCACGACGGAACCCGGCTCCCGCCCCTCTCCCTCACCGTCGCTGCCCACCCTTGTTGACGACCGCCGGCGGTGCGGCCCCGGATGGCCGAAACCGCAAGCGTGGAGGGAGTGGCGACCACTATGGCTTCGGGGCTGCTCAACACTTGAGGCTTCAGTCACGGGCGGGCGTCCATCACGCTGGTTGAGCCGGATCTCCCGCGCCCGTGTCGAAAACCAGCCCGCGTCGTGCACCGCGTCAACTGGACGGAACACCGCCACGCTGCCGGGCCGGTGGCTCCTACCCTCACGGGTAACCCTTTTCGAGAATCGAGGTTCGGCGATGAGCAAGCGACACCCGTTGATTCCGGCGATCGCGCCCCACCTGATCCAGGATTACTACACCCCGGAGGAAGTCGATGCGCTCTTCGGCGTGGTGAAGAACCATGGGCCGTGGCCGTTGATCAGCGCATTGCACTTCACGTCGACCGAGGAGTTCCTGGCCGTCGCCGGCGGCAAGAACGTGCCCGCCGATGCCAAGCTCACCGACTTCACCTCGCCCAGTTTTCGGGGTTACCTGGGCCAACTCGGCGTCTGTTACTACGACGAGGTGCACGACATCTACTTCAGCGACAAGCTGATGAAAACCGTCAAAGAGGTGCACGGGGCCCAGTACGCGATGACGCACGGCATGTTGTTCAATATCGCGGGCCCGTCGCACAGCTACGACTCCGGACATGTTGATTCGGCCAGCTACCGGGGCCTGACAACGGCGAACTGCCCGGTCTGGGTGTCTGCGGTGATGGCGAAGTCGGGCCTGTTCGAGGAGTACAAGGTCAAGACCGCCCAGGTGATCACCTACTTCTACGAGTCCGGCATCGATGGTGGGTTCACCTACTGGCCGGACGGGCCGGACCGCAAACCGCAGCGCTTCGTCCCGCCCTTCCACAACAGCGCCATCGTGTCCGACAACTCGCAGATGTATCACCGTCGCGAGGCGAACGGGCCCCGGGAACTGCGCGACTGCCCCGAACTCGAGATCACCACCAAGCTGCACTGGGGCGGCGACGATCAGTGGATCCTGCGCAACGGCGACACCGAGATCGGCCGCTTCGACGAGGCCAACCGCCGGGCACTGTTCCACTGGACCGGTTTGGTGTTCATGGACTCCGCCGAGGTCAAGGAGTACCTGGAGCACACCAACGACCTGACCCTGGACAAGGTCTTCAACATGCTGATGGCCGACCTGACCGAGCGTGGGGTTGCCTACACCGAACCGGACGATCCGGCCACCGATCAGGCATTCATCGACCTGTTGACCAAGACCTACGCGCTGTCGCCCGATGAGTACCCGGCCGAGGCTCCGGTCAACGCCAAGGCGCCCAGTACATACGTCTGATCCGACGGTGGCCGGCATGAGTCAACGACATCCGATGAACCCCGTGGTGGCACCGCGGGCGAAAGGGTTGGCCCAGTGGGGGTCGGGGTTCTCCGTGTCCCGTGCGGTGAGGCGCCCGGCGAAGCCGTACTCGTAACCGAGGTGGGGCATGATGCGGAACGATGCCGCCAACCGCTCCCGGGGGTGTTGGCTGTTCGCTGTCAGCGTCGGCGCAGGTTGGCTGCTCCGGAAACAGCAGGCCCTCCCGGTCGGGTTCGTAGCCGCTCTTCGGTCGCGACATCGTCGGGTCTCCTTCGTCCTCGGTACCCGGGTGTGGCTCCTGCACACCCCCTCGGCACCAGACGCTAGGTGGCCGTCCGACCCGGTTCGCACCGACCGACCGGTCGGCGGAGACTTCTCCCGAAGAAGCCCGAGCAGCAGAAAACCCGACCGTCATCGGTCGGGTTGCTGTGATTGGCGTGGCGCACCCGGAGGGATTCGAACCCCCAACCTTCTGATCCGTAGTCAGATGCTCTATCCGTTAAGCTACGGGTGCTCATCCAGCCACTGGCTGGACCGAGGACCAACAGTATCAGCACTGCCGATCGGCATCAAAACCGATAACGGCGAGCACTGATACCCGTTGGTTCCCTCGTCAACCGGCGATGTGGATCTCGCCCAGGCCCTCGTTGAATTCGAAGCCGTACGCCAGCCCCGGGGTCACCGGGATCGGCGGGGTCAATCCGGGCGCGAGCACCACGTCGGCGCTCACGTCGTCACCCTCCTGCAGCGCGTTCTGCGCGGCCATCAGGGCGCCGGCGGGGTGACCGTAGCCGGCCGCCCCCGTCCCACTGTTGATCACTTCACCATTCGCGTGCACCAGCACGCCGGTGAAGGTGAGGTCGATCTCGTCGGCGATCCGGGCCCGGGGAGCGGTCCACACACCCCGGATCTCGTCCCCGTCGCGAACGACCACGACACCGTGCACCATCCAGATCGATGCCCGCGCCTCGACCAGCGAGCCGCCGACCTCGTGGCCCAGCAGCAGCGCCAGGTAGGGCTGCAGCGTGGGCTCGGCGAGGCCTTCGGGCATCGGTGCACCGATCGGCAACAGCATGTCCTCGGAGATCCGGGCGATGTTGCCGTCGGCGCCCAGCGCCATTCCCACCGTCTTGGTCACGAAGCAGCCTTCTGCTCGGCCTGCAGTTCCAGGGCGATGTCGATGATCATGTCCTCCTGGCCACCCACGTAGCCGCGGGCGCCGACCCGGTGCAGCACCTCGTGGGCCGAGACGTTGTAACGCTCGGCGGCGCGCACCGCGTGCAGCAGGAAGGACGAGTAGACGCCGGCGGCGCCCTGGGTGATCGCGGCCCGGCCCATGTGCGGCAGCACCGGAATGTAGGGCTTCACGATGGTGTCGGCCACGTCCAGCATCTTCGGGACGTCGATGCCGGTCTCGATGCCCAGCCGCTCGAACACGGTGGCGAGCACCTCGGTCGGGCTGTTGCCGGCACCAGCGCCCAGCGCGACGGTGGAGCCGTCGATCTGCTTGGCCCCGGCCCGCACCGCGAGCACCGAGTTGGCAACGCCGAAGGACATGTTCTGGTGGCCGTGGAAGCCCACCTGGGCGTCGCTGCCGAGTTCGGCGACGACGGCCTCGACGCGCACCGAGGCGTCCTCGAGGATCATGTGCCCGGCCGAGTCGACCACGTAGACGCACTGGCAACCGGCGTCGGCCATGATGCGGGCCTGCTGGGCCAGCACCTCGGGCGACTGGGTGTGGGCCATCATCAGAAAGCCGACGGTCTCCAGACCGAGTTCGCGGGCCGCCCCGAAGTGCTGGATCGAGACGTCGGCCTCGGTGCAGTGGGTGGCGATCCGGGCAACCCGGACGCCCAGATCCTGGGCCTTGTGCAGCGACTCGACGGTGCCCACGCCGGGCAGCATCAGCACGGCGATCTTGGCCTGCTTGGCCTCCTCGACCGCAGCCTTGATCAGGATCTTCTCGTCGACCTTGGAGAAGCCGTAGTTGAAGGACGAG
>JAAYAO010000258.1 GCA_012719335.1 Propionibacterium sp.
CTCTTCGCCTTGGTCGCTACTTCGGCATGGACGCGCAGTTCTGGATCAACCTGCAGGCGCGCTACGACCTCGAGGTCGAGATGGACGCCCTCGGGGACTCGCTCGACAGCATCCAGCCACTGCAGACAGCGTGAGCGTGGGTGGGCTTCGCGGTCGAGTGGCGCTGGTCTCCGGCGTCAGCCGCAGGCAGGGGATCGGCTTCGCCATTGCGTCGAGGCTGGTGGCGCGGGGCGCAGACCTGTTCCTGACGCACCACCGTCCCCATGACGAGGACCAGCCGTGGGGCGGGGACGACCTGGAGGCTCTCGTCGAGGAGCTCCGGGAGAAGCGCGACGTCCCCAGCCAGCGCATCGTCGACATGGCGGTCGACCTCGCCGAGGACGAGGCCCCCGAAGCCGTTATGGAGCGCGCCGTGGCCGAGTTCGGTCATGTCGACGTGCTCATCTGCAACCACGCCCGATCAGGTGGCGACGGTGCCATCGGCGACCTGACCGCCGAGATGCTGGATGGGCACTGGGCGGTCAATGCCAGGTCCGCCCTTTTGTTGGTGCAGTCCTTCGCTGCCCAGCACGATGGCCGGCCGGGCGGTCGGGTGGTCCTGATGACCTCGGGGCAGGGCCTCGGTCCGATGCCGGGTGAGGTGGCCTACGCGGCGTCCAAGGCAGCACTCGCGGGAGTCACGGTGACCTTGGCCGACCAGCTTGCCGTTGCCGGTATCACCGTCAACACGGTCAATCCTGGGCCAGTCGACACGGGATACATGACTCCCGAGATCATGGCTCGGGTCGCACCGATGTTCCCAATCGGACGGATGGGGGAGCCGGATGACCCGGCACGGTTGATCGAGTGGCTGGTCTCCGATGAGGGCCGGTGGATGACCGGGCAGGTCCTCAACACCGAAGGTGGGTTCGCGCGCTGGCGCTCTCCTGCTGACGATCGGCCGCCGGAAGCCTGAGACGTTCCTCCGTACCGGAAGGCGGTGGTGTTCCGCTTCTGGGGTTGATCGGGCGGTGCTCGGCACCCGCTGATGATATCGCGATATCATCGTGGTGGAGGTGGTCGCGATGGCGAACGTTCTGATCCGTGGGCTGAGTGAGGCTGCCGTCGAGCACATTGATGCGGAGGCAGCGACGCTGGGGCTGTCGCGCAACGAGTTCCTACGCCGGCGGCTGGAGCAGGACGCGTCCACCCCGGTCTCGGCCACGGTCGATGCCGATGACTGGAGTCGCTCGGCGGCGGCCTTCGGGGATCTTGCCGATCCTGACGTGATGGATGCCGCATGGCGCTGACGAGCTGGCTGGTCGACAAGTCGGCATACGCGCGCATGCAGGCGGGCCAGGCAGCGGGCATTGCCGAGTGGAACTCGCGCATCGAGCGTGGTCTGATGCGTCTTTCGACGGTGACGCGGCTCGAGCTGGGCTTCTCCGTCCGCTCGGGTGAAGTAGGTCGCGAGGCGTTCGGGTCGCCACCGCTGTCGCTCATGCCGATCGAGCACCTCACACCCGCGATGGAGGACCGTGCCTTCGAGGTGCAGATGCTCCTCGCCGACCGCGGCCTGCATCGAGCTCCGTCCATTCCCAATCTGCTCATTGCAGCAACCGCGGAGAAGGCTGGGTTAACGGTTCTCGCAGTTGACAAGGACTTCGACCTCATTGCCGAGATCACCGGCCAGCCCGTGGAGACGTTAGCGCTGGTCTGACTCATCGAGTTCGTGCTGCCAGGCCATTGAGATGGATGTACGTGCCGGCACGCAGTGGAGTTCAGGTTCAACGTAGCCAGAGGCGCAAGAGTGGTCGGACGATGGCATCCGGATTCGAATCTCCAGGAGGACTTCTTGGGCGGCTTCGGCATCACGCAGCCCCATGAACCGGGGTCGGGCTACTCGTCCCCCAGAATCGCGATCACGTGCTCCGGTCCGAACGTAACGGGATCCCCGGCTTGGATCGTGGTGATCCGGAAGGGGTCATTATCCAGATGGCCGACATAGTGGTCACCATCTGTTTCGCTGATAATGACCCACATGCGCTCTGCCCCCGCACCTTCGGTCGGGGTGGGAACGATGCGGAAGACCAGCTTCACCAGATCCCCCCGTTGGAGGCTCGTGCGTTCCCGGTGTGACGGGATGTCGAAGCTGTCCGGATGATCGCGACGGAGTTCCTCGGCGTTGTCCAGACTGAAACCGAAGGAATCCGCGTCGCCGGTGTGACTCATGTACGAGAACATACTCGGTGTGACGTGTTGAGGTCGCCGGCGCCGTGCGACCGGCTCACCTGGGTTAGGTTCTACCCATGGAACCGCGCAGTCTCGACAGTCTCGTCGATGTGGACGATCCCGCGTGGCCGTTGATCGAGGAGTTGCTCGCCACCAGCACCGCCACGGCCCTGCCTGTCGAGGAGTCCGGGGGCGCCGGACTCTGTGGCGCCTGCAGGTCACCGCACGTTCCTTCCTGGGCGCGATGGCGCTGCAGACCGGGGGCATCGTCGCGGACCACGGCTGGTTCCGGCTCTACGGCGGTGGCAGCCGAGACCTGCCCGACCTCGCCACGGTGAACGGGCTGGGCGATCCCGCAACGACGTCGACGTCGCCGGGGGCGATGCTCATCGGTCATGACGCGGTGGGAGGGCGCTTGTTCCCGCTGCCGGCCACCGTCGAGGGGCAGGACAAGGGCACCCTCTCACGCCGACCGGTCCCGATCCGGGAACTGTTCGAGCTCTACTGACAATCCCCGGGTCGCGGAAGCTGCCGGGTACTGCTCCGGGGCCGGGTGTGAGTCGTTCATAAGTAGCGTTAGGGTCGAGTGGTCCCCGACTACTCAGGAGTCACATGAGCACCCTGTTCATTGACGGACGCTGGACCGCAGCCATCTCCGGCGCAACCCGCGACATCACCTGCCCCGCCGACGGTGCGTACGTGGCCACCGTGGCCGAAGCCGACCGGGCCGACACCGAAGCGGCCATCGCGGCAGCCCGCCGGGCCTTCGACGAGGGCCCCTGGCCCTCCACCCCCGGCCCGGAACGGGCCGCCCTGCTCACCCGGTTGGCCGACCTGCTCGCCGACGAGAAGGAACAGGTCGCCGAGCTCGAGGCCCTCGACACCGGCAAACGAATGGTCGAGGCCCGCATCGATTTGGACGACGTGATCAGCGTGATCCGCCACTTCGCGACCCTGGCGGGCGCCGAGGCCGGCCGGGTCGTCGACCCCGGCACCCCCGGGGTGTCCTCCCGGGTGGTCACCGAACCGGTCGGGGTGTGCGCGCTGATCACCCCCTGGAACTACCCGTTGCTGCAGACCTCCTGGAAGATCGCCCCGGCGCTGGCGGCCGGCAACACCTTCGTGCTGAAGCCGAGTGAGGTCACCCCGTCCACCGCGATCTGGTTGATGGGCGCCCTCGATCGGGTCGGTCTGCCCGCGGGCGTGGCCAACCTGGTGCTCGGCCCGGGCGCGACCGTCGGCGCCGCCCTCACCGACCACCCCGATGTCGACCTGGTGTCGTTCACCGGTGGCCTGGAAACCGGCCGCCGGATCATGGCCGCCGCGTCCGACACGGTCAAGCGGGTGGCCCTCGAACTGGGCGGCAAGAACCCCAACATCATCTTCGCCGACGCCGACCTGGACGCGGCCATCGACAACGCCCTGACCGCGATCTTCCTCGACTCCGGCCAGGTCTGCTCGGCCGGTGCCCGGCTGATCGTGGAGGAATCGGTCAAGGACCGGGTCGTCGACGAACTGGTCCGCCGCGCCGGTGACATCCGCCTGGGCGGGCCCTTCGACGACGACGCCGAAACCGGCCCGCTGATCAGCAACCAGCATCGCGAGAAGGTCGAGAAGTATGTCGCCGACGCGATCGCCGAAGGCGCGGTACTGCGGGTCGGGGGAGCCCGCCCGGACGCACCGGAGTTGGCCGAGGGCTGCTACTACCTGCCCACGATCCTCGACGACTGCACCACCACGATGCGCTGCGTCCAGGACGAATCCTTCGGGCCGGTACTGACGGTCGAAACCTTCGGTGGGGATACCGCCGACGCCGCCGAGGACGCCGCGGTCGCCATCGCCAACGACACGATCTACGGCCTGGCCGGGGCGGTGTGGACCGAGAACGCCGGACGAGCCGAACGGGTGGCGAACCGCCTGCGCCACGGCACCATCTGGATCAACGACTACCACCCCTACGTCGCCGGAGCCGAATGGGGCGGCATGAAGCAGTCCGGCATCGGACGCGAGCTCGGCCTGGCCGGGCTGCACGAATACCAGGAGATGAAGCACATCTGGCACAACACCCGACCGGCCCGCGCGGGCTGGTTCGCCGACCGTTCGCACTGACCCGACGCGGCCACCGGTCGCACCAATCCCGACCCGCTCCCGCGGGCTGCTCGAAAGGTATGACACGTGAAACGCTACGACTATGTGATCGTCGGAGGTGGATCGGCCGGTTCGGTGCTGGCCAATCGGCTGTCGGCCGACTCGTCCACCTCGGTGCTGGTGCTCGAAGCCGGACGATCCGACTGGAAGATCGACCCGCTGATCCACATGCCCGCGGCACTGATGTTCCCCAGCGGCAACCCGCTGTACGACTGGGCCTACGAATCCGAACCCGAACCCCACATGGGTGGCCGCCGGGTCAAGCACGCCCGGGGCAAGGTGATCGGCGGGTCCAGCTCGATCAACGGCATGATCTTCCAGCGCGGCAACGCCGGTGACTACGACAAATGGGCCACCAACCCCGGCCTGGAGCACTGGGACTACGCCCACTGCCTGCCGTACTTCAAGCGGATGGAATCCTGCACCGCCGGGGCCGCTGCCTGGCGCGGCGGCGCCGGGCCCCTGCACCTGGAACGCGGCCCCGCGTCCACCCCGCTGTTCCAGGCCTTCCTCGAAGCCACCCGACAGGCCGGCTTCCCGGCCACCGACGATGTGAACGGCTACCGGCAGGAGGGCTTCGCCCCCTTCGACCGCAATGTGCGCAACAGCCGGCGCTGGAGCGCGTCGCGGGCCTACCTCACCCCGGTGCGGCACCGACGCAACCTGCACGTGCGTACCCTCGCCCACGTCACCGGCCTGCGGATGAGCGGCAACCGGGTCACCGGGGTCGAGTTCAACCAGCCGGGGCGACGCAACCAGTTCGTCCCCGCCGGTGAGGTGATCCTGTGTGGTGGGGCGTTCGGCTCCCCCCAGACGCTGCAACTGTCCGGCATCGGTGACCCGGCGGCACTCGCCGCGGCCGGGGTCGACACCCGGGTCGAACTGCCCGGCGTGGGCCGGAACCTGCAGGACCACCTCGAGGTGTACATCCAGCACAGCTCCCTGCAACCGGCCTCGATCGCACCCTGGCTGAAGATGTGGAAGGCGCCGGTGATCGGTGCCCAATGGCTTTTCGCGGGCAAGGGTGTGGGTGCGTCCAACCACTTCGAGGCCGGCGGGTTCATCCGCACCAACGACCACGTGCGCTACCCGAACCTGATGTTCCACTTCCTGCCGATCGCGGTGCGCTACGACGGGACGGCCGCCGGTGGCGATCACGGCTACCA
>JAAYAO010000259.1 GCA_012719335.1 Propionibacterium sp.
ACCGGGGCGCGGACGTCCAGGCTGTTGCTCAGCAGGGCGGTACCGGCACCGGTCACCGGGGCGCCGGCGTCGGCCGGGGCGGCCACCGGGGCGGTCAGGGCGGGGTTGGTGGCGTCGGCCGCGACCTCTTCGTCCGGGGCGTCGGGGAAGCCGAGCACCAGGGTCAGCACCAGGGCGATCACGATGGCCACCGCGACACCGACCATCGTCATCGCGAAGTTGCCGACGTTGAGGTAGGCCGGGATACCGATCAGGGACGGGAAGACGAAGGCGTCGTTGGCACCACCGGCGAGGGCGACGATCACGCCACCGACCGCACCGCCGATGCAGCCGTAGATGAAGGGACGCTTCTTGGGCAGGTTGACGCCGTAGATACCGGGCTCGGTGACACCGGCCAGGAAGCCCGACAACGCCGCCGGACCGGCGATCTGGCGCAGCGACTTGCTCCTGGTGCGAATCATCACGCCGAGCATGGCCGCGGCCTGGGCGAGCACGGCGGGCAGGATCGGGCCACCGAGCAGGGTGTGGCCGACCGTGGTCAGGTCGTTCAACATGATCGGGACGAAGGCCCAGTGCAGGCCGAAGATCACGAAGATCTGCCAGGCCGCACCCATGATCGCGCCACCGGCCCAAGGAGCCACCTCGAACAGCCATTGCAGGCCGCCGGAAATGCCGTTGGCCAGGTAGGTGGTCAGCGGCCCGACCGTCATCAGCACGAAGGGCACCAGCAGCAACAGCACCAGCAGCGGGGTGGTGAAGTTGCGGATCACACCCGGTAGGACGCGGTTGAGCAGTCGCTCCAGGTGCCCCTGGATCCAGACCGCGACGATGATCGGGATCAGCGAGGAGGTGTAGTTGGCCACGATCACCGGAATACCGAAGAAGGTGACATCCGGCGCATCGACCATCGCCACGATGCCGGGATAAACCAGCGCTCCGGCGATCGCGAGGGAGGTGGCCATATTGGCGTGGAACTTCTTCGCCGCACCGACCGCGAGCAGCATCGGCAGGAAGTAGAACAGGCCGTCGGAGGCAGCGTTCCAGATGGCGTAGGTGGTGCCCTCGGCGCTCAGCCAGCCGAAGGTGGTGGCCAGGGCGAGGAAGGCTTTGATCAGACCGGCGCCGGCCAGGGTCCACAGGATCGGGTGCAGGATCGTGGTGATCAGATCGATGAACTGGCTGAGGAGGTTGCCCTTCGGACCCTTCTCGGCGTCTGTATCGGCGTCCCCGCCGAGGTTGGGGATGCGCAGCAGCTCCTGGTAGGTCTGCGGCACGTTGTTGCCGACCACGACTTGGTACTGGCCGCCGGCCTGCATCACGGTGATCACACCGGGGAGCTTCTCCACCGCGGCCTTGTTCGCCTTGCTCTCGTCGCGCAGTTTCAGTCGCAGCCGGGTGGCGCAGTGGGTGGCCTGGACGATGTTCTCCTCCCCACCCACTTCGCGCAGGATGTCTCCTGCCAGCGACTGATAGTCGACCTTGACCATCTCGATCCCCCATCGTTCGTGGGCCGTTTCGGCCCGGAAAACAAAAAAAGACCTGAGGCGCACGACTGTGCGTCTCAGGTCTTGCCTCTTGCGAGTAACAATCCTGTCGGTTCAACTGAACCTGAGCTGAACTCTACGGCATGTCGTAGTGGGTTCGCAAATCGGGTTCACCCGACTCTCTGGTTCACCGCGCCCGGCGGGCGCGCACCTGTCCTTCGGCGATCTCCTGCAGCAGGTCGACGGTTTCGTCGAGCAGGTCGACCCCGAGGGCCCGGGCTCGGACGATGATGCGTCGCGACAGCCGTTCGGCCTCGCTGGTGTTGCCGGCTTCGTGTTCGGCGCGCAGGCGCAGGCTGAGCAGCAGCTCGTCGTCGGGGGCCGCGGTGAGGCCCTGCTCGGTGGCCCAACGGACCAGTTCCAGGTCACCGGAGGTGCGGGCCCGGTCGGCCAACACCCAGGCGATGTCACGGATCATCGACACCATGTCCAAGCGCATCGCCTCGGCCCATCCCCATTGTTGTGGGGCGGCGTCGGCCAGGGGCGCGCCGCGCACCATCTCCAGGGCCGCGCGCAGGGTGCGGTCGTGGGCGCGGCCGATGTCACCGGGCAACAGGGTTTGCAGGAGTTGCCAGTCGGAGGTGACCTCGTCGTGCAGGCTGATGCGTCCCGAGTAGGCCTCCGGAAGGTAGGGCTGTCCGTCCTCGTCGTGGCCCAGCCAGGTGCGGAGCCGGCTCATGTTCGAGCGGCGGGTGGTTTCGGCGACGAAGAGTTGGGTGGCCATCTCGCGGGAGGAACGACCCGGATTCTGCAGCAGCCAGGCGCAGTACTCGATGCACTGTTTGCGGGCGCGGGTGGGTGCGGTGCCGGCGGCATCCACCAGATCGATCGGGCCGAGAAGTTGCACCATCGGAGCCGACCGGGCCGGCGGCTGGGTTCGGTGGGTCACGGGCAACTCCTCTCGGGTGCCGGGGGCCAGCACTCGGGCCGGGACGGGCCCGGTCGGATCGGATACTGGCGCAGTGGGGGTCCACCACGGGGCGGGAGTGGTCGTGGTGGTGCCGGTCACCGAGAACAACTCGACAACCCGGTCACGCGTGGGTTCGGTGACCAGATGAGGCGTGAAGTCGGTGCCGAGACCGTCGAGGTGGGCTCGTTGGGCATTGCCGGTCATGCTTCGGGTCGCGGGTGCTGCGGGACGCACGACTGCGATCGGGGTGCCCGGGTCGGACACCAATGCCTGTAGTCGGCGGCGCTGGTGCGTGGTGAGGGGAGTGTCCAGCACCAGGATCACCGGCTCCCAGGCTTCGGCCCGGTCGATGTCGAGCCGGATCAGCGCTGGTGAGCGTGCCGTTTCATGATGCGCGGACGCCCGGACGGTCAGTTCGTCGAGCAGGACGTCCGGGTCGGGGGCCGGCGTGACGTGGCTGCTGTCGGCCGCGGTCACCAGGGGTTCCTCGGTGCCGGCCACCACGACCCGTGGGGCGTCGGGGCGGGTGAGCAGGTCGAGGAGCATTGCCCGGACCAGGGCACGGGAGTCGGCCGGATCATCGAGGTCGACACTCAGGTCTCCGAGACGTTCGAGATCCACCAGCAGCTCGGTGTCCGGGTCGGTGCGGCCGACGCACACCAGGGCCGGCCAGGGGTGAGCGACCGCCTCGTCCAGCACGGGGGCCTCGGCCCGGTTCAGAATCCACCGTCTTCCGGTGGCGTCGAATCCCGCCGGCGGTTCCTCGGCCTCGACCAGCACCAGTTCGACGCGGTCGGGGCCGATCAGGACATGGTCGAGCTCTGGTGGCGGCACGTCCAGTCGGCGGCAGTGAGCGGCCACGAGCTGCCCGGCCAGGGCCAGGTCGGTGCGGATGTCGGGGGCCCCGGTGGCGTGCAGTGCCGCGGCCAGGCGTTGGGCGTCCGAGCCCGGTTGTGCCACTCGTCGGCCGACAGGTCGATCATGGAGCTGGATCAGCCGGCGTACGGCGAAACCACCGACCAGTCCGGCGGCGAGCAGCGCACCGATGCCACCGGAGGCCGCGACCGGGTCGACCCCGTCCAGCTCTACCCCGTCGGCGTGGCTCGCGGTTTCGTGACCGGTCGAGGGCGGTTCGGGGTTCTGCTGCGGCGCCGGCGGGGTGGTTTCCGGGGTCGGGGTGGACGAGGGTGCCGGGGTCTCGGTGGATTCGTCCGCTGCCGGTGGTGACTCCGCCTTCTCCACTTCGGCGGGGTGCTCCGGCGACTGTTCGGTGCCGGGCCGCTCCCCGAGCGCCACCGTGGGTTGGGCCCTGTCGGGTAGCCGCAGCATCAGCCCGACCGGGAGTTCGTCCGGGTGGTTCAGTACCGCCCGGTTCAGTGACCACAGTTCGGGCCAACGATTCGCGTCCCCCAGGTGTTGCCGGGCCAGCCCCGACAGGGTATCCCCGGCGATGACGGTCGTGGCCCCGGTGGGCGTGGATGCTTCGGTGGGGATGAACAGGTTCCAGCCGGCTTCCAGCCGGTCGGGTCCACCGGTGAGCAGTTCGGGGTTGGCCGCGGCGATCTGTCGCCATCGGGTGCCGTCGCGGTAGTAGTGCTCGGCCAGCGACCACAGGTCGTCGCCCTGCTGTACCCGGTGCTGCACTCCGGGGCCGTGCCGCTGCTCCCCGGTATCGGGTTGTGACGTTCGCGCCTCCTCCGGCACCGAGGAGGAAGCGAGCACCTGGGACGGGGCGGTCGGCCCGGCCGGGCCGGCCGTAGCGGGCATCGCCCCACCGACAGCCGCGATCAACAGCACCGCGGCGATCCCCTGTACCCGGCCGAGGCCGGGCAGCCGGACGCGCAGCCGTCGCCGCGACAGGAGTGACACGGCTTCGACCAGTACCGCCGCCGTCACCAGCAACCAGGCGAGCCACCCCGCGACGGTCAGCAGCCCGATCAGGACGGTGCCGTCGTCGGGAGCCCGCAGTGCGTTCAGCCAGGCCTGTGCCGGTGGCACCGAGCCGAGGGTGAACAGCAGCACCGGGACGCCGAGCAGGATTCCGGCCAGGATCAGCAGGGCGGCCAGCGCCCGGATCACACGCATCATGCTCTACCCCGGTGTTGGTCGACGATCGATGAGCCCCGGGCCGAAACCTCCACCGATCCGGGGGTGCCGGGTACCAGCAGGTCGGCCAATGGGACGGTGCAGCGCACCTGCACCATGACGGTGGCCGGTTCACCCACCCGGCGGTGCAGTCCGGACACCTCCGCCTGCACGGTCAGCTCCCGGCATTCGGTACCGGCCGAGCGCAGTTGCTCGGTGCCGACCCGCTGCGCCGCGTTGTGGGCGGCCGGCGCGGTGCGTTCCAGGGAGGCGCTGCGGGCGGCGAGCCAGGCGGCATCCTCGACGGTGCCGGTGACGTACCAGAGGCGGGCGCCCACCATCAGCAGGCCGAGCAGCAGCATCACCGCGGGGATCACCACCGCCGCCTCCACCGAGGCGGCGCCGCGTTCGTCGTCTCGGGTCATGGTCGGGTCACCCGTTCGGGGCTGATCACGGCTCGCTCGTCGACCCGGATCGGCCCGATGTCGATGATCAGTGGTGGTCGTCCGGTGACCGTCACGGTGATCAGGTCGGGTCCGCGCTGCACGGCCACGTCCACCTCCCGCAGGCCGGCGATGCGGGTGATCTCGAGGGCCGCTCGTTCCCCCGCCCGAGGTTGTGGTTGCAGGACCGCTTCGGCTTCGGCGGCGGCGACCGCCGCCTCCCGGGCCGCCTGCCGGGCGTGCAACCACACCGCGGTTTGCAGTAGTCCGAGCACGACGAGCAGCACCACGGGCACCACCAGGGCCCATTGGAGCGATTCGTTCACACCGCGTTCGTCGCGGCTCGGCAGCGGCATGGTTCTACTGCGGCAGTCGTGACCGGACGTAGACGGTGATCGCGGTGACCACGATGCCGGCGACGGTGACCGCTCCGGCCAGCAGGATGGCGTTCTCGGTGCTCTGGGACAGGCCCCGTTCGTCCCGGGCCGGTGGTCGTACCAGCAGCAGCACGGCACCGACAGCCGTGGCCAGCAGGGTGTGCAGGGTGTGGTTCATGGTCATTCTCCTGGGTGGTGAGGGGTCATTGGCCGGACAGCAGACGCAGTAGCGGCGGGGTGAGGAAGATCAATCCGAAGAGCAGTGCCGGGACGGTCATCGGGATGGTCATGTTCTCCGAGACCTGGGTGGCGGCCATCTTCGTGGCGGTGAGGTGTTCGTCGCGCAGTTCGCGCACCCGGCTGCGCAGGTTGTCGGCCAGCGCGGCACCGTGTTCGTCGGTGCGCATCACCTCGGCCAGGTCGGCCAGTTCGGGCAGGCCGAGCCGGGTGGACAGGGCGACCAGATCGTCGTAGGGCGGTCGCTGCTCCATCCGGGCCCGTTCCAGGGCCGCCCTGATCTGGCGGAAGACCAGGGTGTCGGAGACCTGGGCGGAGTTGGTCAGGGCCTGGATCGCCGAGGCATTGGCCAGTCGCTCCAGGGTGACCAGGTCGAAGTAGGTGAACAACGCTTCGGCGGCGTCCTGCCGGTTGCGGCCGCCTTCTCGGCGCAGGGTGAGGTCCGGCAGGAACCAGCCCAGGGCCGCACCGAGCAGGGCCAGGCCGCCGGGTACGGCACCGACCGGCACGCCGAGCAGTGCGGCGAACCCGCCGATCAGCCCGGGGACGGCGGCTCCCAGGACGGCATGGAGGAGTTTGCGGGTGTGGAACTCGGCCGGTGTCTCACCCCGCAGGTGCAGCATCTGCCGTTGTCGGCGGCCGATCGGTAGCGGTGAGTGGCGGGCCAGCCAGGCGCCCAGCCGGTGCCCACCGGTGTCGGCGTCGCTGTTCACGGCGCCGGACGCCCGGCCGTCCAGTCGGGCCAGGGACGCGGCCAGGGAGGGACGCCCGGGGATCAGCCCGCCGACCACCAGAAAGGCGCCGGCGCCGAGGCTCAGCCCGGTGACGAGCACCATCAACCAGGTCGTGTTCATCGGCTCACCCCCGACGGCTCGGGCAGGTCGGCAACGCGAAGAATCCGGTCCCGTGTCGGGGGTACGGTCATTCGGCGCAGCATCGCCAGGGCTCCCAGGTAGGCCAATACCAGGACGAACAGAATCAGTTGACCGGTCGGTGTGCCGTAGGGGCTGAAGAAGTCACCGCCGACCACCAGGGCGGCCAGCAACACCACAGCCATCACCACGGTGACCTGGCGCACCACGTACCTCGGTTTGGCCCGTTCGGCTTCGATGTCCCGCCACGCCCGGAGCCGGTGCTGGATCGATTCGGACAACTCGATCAGAGTCGTGGCGGCACCGGTCTGCCCTCGTTGGGCGGCCAGCATCAGCGCCGCGGCCACCGCGTCGGCGTCGGGGCTGTCCAGTTCGTCGGCGAAGGCACCCAGCGCATCGCGTGGGGTCCACCGG
>JAAYAO010000260.1 GCA_012719335.1 Propionibacterium sp.
CAGGACGCGATCGACTACGTCAAGGAACTGCTGGCCCACCTCCCCCAGAACAACCTGGAGGAGGCGCCGCTCTTCGAGGCCCAGCCGGAGATGGAGGTCACCGCCGAGGACCTCGAGCTCGACACCCTGGTGCCGGACTCGGCCAACATGCCCTACGACATCAAGACGGTCGTGACGCACGTCCTCGACGACGGTGAGTTCCTCGAGGTGCAGGAACTGTTCGCCCCCAACATCGTGTGCGGGTTCGGCCGCGTCGAGGGTCGGTCGGTCGGGATCGTGGCCAACCAGCCGATGCAGTTCGCCGGGACCCTCGACATCAACGCCTCGGAGAAGGCCGCCCGGTTCGTGCGCACCTGCGACGCCTTCAACATCCCGATCCTGACCTTCGTGGACGTGCCGGGCTTCCTGCCGGGCACCGACCAGGAGTGGAACGGCATCATCCGTCGCGGCGCGAAGCTGATCTACGCCTACGCCGAGGCGACCGTGCCGTTGGTCACCGTGATCACCCGCAAGGCCTACGGTGGCGCCTACGACGTGATGGGGTCGAAGCACCTCGGTGCCGACGTGAACTTCGCCTGGCCGACCGCGCAGATCGCGGTGATGGGCGCCCAGGGTGCGGTGAACATCCTGTACAAGAAGCAGCTCGCCGCCGCGGACGATCCCGACACCCTGCGGGCCGAACTCATCCAGCAGTACGACGACGAGTTGGCCAACCCGTACGTGGCTTCCGAGCGCGGCTACATCGATCAGGTGATCCACCCGCACGCCACCCGCAAGGAGATCATCCGGGTGCTGCGGTTGCTGCGCACCAAGCGTGAGGCGCTGCCGCCGAAGAAGCACGGCAACATCCCGTTGTGATCGGCCCGGCTGCCAAGGAGTGATGTATGAGTGACGACACCGCAGTCGACACCGGCCCGAAGTTCGAGGTGGTCGGGGGCAACCCCACCGCCGAAGAACTGGCCGCGCTGGTCAGCGTGCTCACCGTGGTGACCTCGCCGGTGCCCCCGCCGCCGGACAATGTGCCCTACATGGGTGGGTGGCGTTCGTACTGGCGTACCGTGCGGCAGCCGGTGCACCCGGGCCGGGACGCCTGGCAGCACTACCGCACCTGATCGGAGCCGCTGTGCACGTCGTGCTGGGTTCGGCCTCGCCGGCCCGGCTCGCCACCCTGCGCGCCGCCGGCGTCCATCCGGAGGTGCTGGTCTCGGGGGTGGACGAGGACGGGGTGGTCGCCGACTCCCCCGCCGCACTGGCCGGGATACTCGCCGAACTCAAGGGTGACGCGGTCGCCGACCGGGTGTCACGTCGGTTGAGCTCGTCGAAACCAGCGACCCCCACCGGGTCGCGTCGGTCGAGCTCGTCGCCTGTGCTGAGCTCCGCCGAAGTGAAACCAGCGACGCCCACCTCGTCCGACCACACCTTGGTGATCGGCGCGGACTCGGTACTGGAGTTCGACGGCCGGCCGATGGGCAAACCCGGCACCCCCGAGATCGCGAAACAACGCTGGCAACAGATGCGCGGCCGCGACGGCGTGCTGTACACCGGCCATCGCCTGGTACTGCTGGACCCGGAGGGCCGGGTGAGGCGAGCCGCCACCGTGGTGGCCGGCACCCGGGTCTGGCACGCCGACCTGTCCGAGGCCGAGATCGACGCCTACATCGCCACCGGCGAACCGCTCCAGGTGGCCGGCGGATTCACCGTGGACGGCCTCGGCGGACCCTTCATCGACCGGATCGAGGGCGATTTCCACAATGTGGTGGGCCTCAGCCTGCCGCTGGTGCGCCGGCTACTCGCCGAATGGGGCGTCGGCTGGCACGAACTGCGCGCCGCCAACCCCGGCTGATCCGCCCGCAGCCGGATCGGCCCCAGGGGCATCATCGGCCCCGCCGGCCGAGCTGCTCGCGCAGCAGACGGATCGAAACCAGCAACACCCAGCCCCGTCGGTTGAGCAGCCCGCGCAGCGGGCGAGTCGAAACCAGGGGCGACTCCGACGCACCCCGCCGGCAAACGGCGCTACTGGCCCTGTTTGCGCAGGCTGAACGCCCCACCGGGGGAACCGTCGCCCATCGGGGTGAACACCCCGTCCCAGCCGTGGCCGGTGAAGATCAGCGTGCCACCGGCGTCGTCGGTGATCGTCCACCCGGCCCCGGGCAGGGTGCCGCGGAACCACTCGGCCAGTTCGTCGGCGTCGGGGGCGTCGAACACCACGTTCACCACATTGATCTGGGAGGTCAGCAACTGCAGCCGGTGTTCCCGCGGCACCACCACCGCGTCCACCGGGCCGTACTCGGCCCCCAACTCGCGCAGCGTCACGCCGTCGGCCGGCACCGAGGCGGTGGCCGGGGGCGGGGTCGCGGGCGGGTCGAAATCGGGCACCGCCGAACAGCCGGTCACACCCGCCAGGGCCACTGCGACCACGAGCAGGGGACGGATTCGGCTGCGCACCCGCCCCACTGTAGCTGCGGTAGCCTTGCCCCGATGACCAGCAGTAACCCCGCACCCCGGACCGCTGACGAGCTCGACCGTCCCCGGACCTTTCTGCCCGCGTGGTTGCGTGCGATGCGCCCCAAGCAGTGGACCAAGAACGTGCTGGTTTTCTCCGCTCCCCTGGCGGCCGGAGCGATCCTGGATCCGGGGGTGGCCTGGCGGGCGGCCGTCGCCTTCGTGGTGTTCGCGCTGGTGTCGTCGGCGATCTACTTGGTCAACGACATCCACGATGTCGCCGAGGACCGGCTGCATCCGCGCAAACGGTTCCGGCCGATCGCGGCCGGTGAGCTGTCGATACCCACCGGTTGGGTGTTTGCCGTGCTCACCGCGGTGGCCGGGGTGGTCATCGGCTGGCTGATCAGCCCCCTGTTGGCGGCCACCCTGGTGGCCTACCTGCTGTTGCAGATCATCTACTCGATGCTGCTGAAGCACCTGCCGATCATCGACCTGGCCATCGTCTCCTCGGGCTTCCTGCTGCGAGCGATCGCCGGTGGTGTGGCCACCGGCATCGACCTCAGCCAATGGTTCCTGCTGGTGGCGTCCTTCGGGTCGCTGTTCATGGTGGCCGGCAAGCGCTATTCGGAGTTCGTCGCCCTCGGCGCCGAGGCGGGCACCCGCAAGTCGCTGGCCCGCTACTCCGACTCCTACCTGCGTTTCGCCTGGACGTTGGCCGGGGTGTGCGTGGTGATGTCGTACTCGCTGTGGGCCTTCGAGCACCGCGGGGACGGCCCCGGCGGGGTGCAGTGGACGGCGCTGTCGATCGCACCGTTCACCCTCGCGATGTTGCAGTACGCGATGCGGATCGACACCGGCACCGCCGGTGAACCCGAGGACATCGTGATGCGGGACCGTGTTCTTCAGGTGCTGGGTGGCATCTGGCTGATTCTGATTGTGGTGGCGGTGATGCTGTGAACGACCCGACGACCCTGCACGGCTGGGGGCGAACCAACCCCACGCCGGCACGGGTGCACACCCCGACCGGCGTGGACGAGGTGATGGCGCACATCACCGAGGGCTCGCCCCGCGGGGTGATCGCCCGCGGGCTGGGCCGCTCCTACGGCGACCCGGCACAGAACGCCGGCGGCACGGTGCTCGACCTGACCGGGTTGAACCGGATCCTCACCATCGACGCCGAGGCCGAACCGCCCACGGTCACCGTCGAGGCCGGGGTCAGCCTGGACACCCTGATGCGTGAGCTGTTGGGCCACCGGCTGTGGGTGCCGGTGCTGCCGGGCACCCGCCAGGTGACCATCGGCGGCGCGATCGGCGCCGACGTGCACGGCAAGAACCACCACTCCCAGGGCTCCTTCGGCAACCACGTCCGCTCCCTCGACCTGGTCACCGCCGACGGCACCGTGCACACCATCGGCCCCGACACCGACCCCGACCTGTTCTGGGCCACCGTCGGCGGGATGGGCCTGACCGGGGTGGTGGTGCGCGCCACCGTCGAGGTGCAGCGGGTCGAGACCGCGTTCTTCTCGGTCGACACCGACCGCACCACCGACCTGGACGACCTGATGGCCCGGATGACCGACGGGGACGACAACTACACCTACTCCGTGGCCTGGTTCGACGCGGTGACCCGCGGCAAGCACCTGGGCCGGGCGGTGTTGACCCGCGGCAACAAGGCGTCCCTGGACGAACTGCCGGCCAAGCTGCGCCGCGACCCGCTGCGGTTCGTCGCGCCCAGCTTCGGCACCATCCCGGATCTGTTCCCCAACGGCCTGCTGAACCGGGCCACCGCCCGGGCGTTCAGCGAGTTCTGGTTCCGCAAGGCTCCCCGGCACGCGGTCGGCGAGATTCAGAACATCACCCAGTTCTTCCACCCGCTCGACATCCTGGCCGACTGGAACCGGGTCTACGGCCCGGCCGGGTTCCTGCAGTACCAGTTCGCCGTGCCGTTCACCGAGGGCGTCGCCTTCCGGCGCGCGGTGGAAACCATCGTCGGTTCGGGGCATGTGTCGGCGCTGAACGTGCTGAAACGGTTCGGGCCCGGCAACCCCGGCATGTTGTCCTTCCCGATGCCGGGCTGGACCCTGACCGTCGACCTCCCGATCCGGGACGGGCTGGCCGAACTGTGCCGCCGACTGGACGACCTGGTGTTGTCGGCCGGTGGCCGCACCTACCTGGCGAAGGACTCCCGGGTCTCCCCCGACGCATTGCGCCGGATGTACCCGCGGCTGGCCGATTTCGCCGCGGTGCGCGACCGGGTCGATCCCGATCGGGTGTTCGTCTCCGACCAGTCCCGCCGCCTCGACCTGTAACCCCCAGGAGTTGCCATGAACGACGCCTTCGGCGCACCCCAGACCCTGCTGCTGCTCGGCGGCACCTCCGACATCGCGCTGGCAATCGCCCGCCGTTACCGGGCCGACGGCAACCTGCGGCGGGTGATCCTCGCCGCCCGGCCCGGCCCGCGCCGGCAGACCGCCGCCGGGCAGTTGCGCGAGCTCGGCCTCGAGGTGGCTGAGCTCGACCTGGAGGCCCGTAACCCCGACTCGCACGCCACCACCGTCGAGCAGGCCTTCACCGCCGGCGATGTGGACGTGGTGGTGTTCGCCTTCGGGGTGCTCGGCGAGGCCGAACGGGCCTGGACCGATGCCGATCACGTCCTGGAGGTCGCCGAGATCAACTACACCGCCCCGGTGCACCTGGGGGTTCTGGTGGCCGCCAAGCTCCGCGCCCAGGGGCACGGGTCGATCCTGGCGCTGTCCTCGGTGGCCGGCACCCGGATTCGCCGGTCCAACTTCGTCTACGGCTCCACCAAGGCCGGCATGGACGGTTTCTTCTTCGGGCTGGCCGAGGCCCTGCGCGGCAGTGGCGTGAGCGTCACGGTGGTCCGTCCGGGTTTCGTGAAAACCAAGATGACCGCCGGGCTGAAGCCGGCCCCCCTGTCGGTCACCGCCGAGCAGGTGGCCGAGCAGGCGGTGGTCGCCGCCCGCGACGGCAAGCAGGTGGTGTGGGCGCCGAGGCTGTTCCAACTGGTGATGCTGGTGCTGCGGCACGTCCCACAGGCCATTTTCCGCAAGCTGCCGTTCTGACCCACCCGTCCCGGTGCGGTTCGGAATGACCAAGCACCGGTGCGGCGCATAGCAGCGGAGCCGGGGGGTCTAGACTCCAACATTGAGCTCGCGTGAGTGTTTCAGAGTCGAACGCAGGAGGGACCCCGTGGCCATCAGCAAGGTGCTCATCGCCAACCGTGGCGAGATTGCCGTACGAGTCATCCGAGCGGCAGCCGATGCCGGCCTGGGCAGTGTTGCGGTGTACGCAGAGCCCGACGCCGACGCACTGTTCGTGCAGTTGGCCGACGAATCGTATGCCCTGGGTGGTTCCACCCCGGCCGACAGCTATCTCGATGTCGCCAAGATCCTGGACGTGGCCGAGCGCAGCGGCGCCGACGCGGTCCACCCCGGCTACGGATTCCTGGCCGAGAACGCCGACTTCGCGCGCGCCGTCGAGGAGGCCGGCCTGATCTGGATCGGCCCGCCGCCGCACGCCATCGAGCAGTTGGGCGACAAGGTGGCCGCCCGCCACATCGCTCAGAAGGTCGGCGCCCCGCTGGTGCCCGGCACCCCCGACCCGGTCGCCGACGCCGACGAGGTGGTCGCCTTCGCCAAGGAGCACGGCCTGCCGATCGCGATCAAGGCCGCCTTCGGTGGCGGTGGTCGTGGCCTGAAGGTCGCCCGCGAACTGGGTGAGGTCGCCGAAATGTTCGAGTCGGCCACCCGTGAGGCGATCGGCGCCTTCGGCCGTGGCGAGTGCTTCGTGGAGCGCTACCTCGACAAGCCCCGGCACGTCGAGACCCAGTGTCTGGCCGACAAGCACGGCAATGTCGTGGTGGTCTCCACCCGTGACTGCTCGCTGCAGCGTCGCCACCAGAAGCTGGTCGAGGAGGCCCCGGCCCCCTTCCTGAGCGACGAGCAGCTCGACCGGCTGTACTCCTCCTCCAAGGCGATCCTGAAGGAGGCCGGTTACGTCGGTGCCGGTACCTGTGAGTTCTTGGTCGGCCAGGACGGCACCATCTCCTTCCTCGAGGTGAACACCCGACTGCAGGTCGAGCACCCGGTGTCGGAGGAGGTCACCGGGCTCGACCTGGTGCGCGAGATGTTCCGGATCGCCGACGGCGAGGAACTCGGCTACGACGACCCCGAGATCACCGGCCACTCCTTCGAGTTCCGGATCAACGCCGAGGACGGCGGCCGCAACTTCATGCCGGCCCCCGGCACCCTGACCGCGTGGCGCGCCCCCGGCGGCCCCGGTGTGCGGGTCGACGAGGGCTACCTGGCCGGCACCACCGTCCCGGGCACCTTCGACTCGCTGGTCGCGAAGTTCATCGTCACCGGCGCCACCCGCGAACAGGCCCTGGAACGTTCCCGCCGGGCGCTGGCCGAGGCGATCATCGACGGCATGCCGACCGTGATCCCCTTCCACCAGGCCGTGATCAACGATCCCGCCTTCACCGCCGAGAACGGTGACTTCCAGGTGCACACCCGGTGGATCGAAACCGAGTTCAACAACACCATCGAGCCTTACGGGGGCGCTGCGGGCGAGGCCGCCGAGGCCGAGGAGAAGCACACCGTCGTGGTCGAGGTGAACGGCAAGCGGGTCGAGGTCAAACTGCCCGCCAGCCTCGGGTCGATGGGTGGCCAGGCCGTGGTGAAGAGCCGCAAGCCGGCCAAGCGCAAGTCGGCCTCCACCCAGGTCAAGGAGGCCTCCGGCAACTCGCTGACCTCCCCGATGCAGGGCACCGTGGTCAAGGTGAACGTCGAAGAGGGCGCCACCGTGAGCGAGGGTGACCTGATCGTGGTGATCGAGGCGATGAAGATGGAGCAGCCGCTGAACGCGCACCGCTCCGGGGTGATCACCGGGTTGAACGCCGAGGTGGGCGCCACCGTCAGCAGTGGCGCGGTGCTCTGCGACATCGTCGACGAGGACTGATTCCCCGACCGATTCCGAAACGCCGATGTGGCCGGTACCTACGGGTATCGGCCACATCGGCGTTTCAGGGGGCAAGCAGGTCGGTAGAGCGCCACGCCCGCCCAGATAGCGCTTCGGTTGGATGGCGCCCTGCTGCAAACCGCCTCGTTACGGCCCGTTATCCGAAATATGGGGTCAACGGCCCACGAGGAGGCGGTTTGCAGCAGGCGCGGATTGAACCGGCCGGTCGAAACCTACGTAGGCCCACTGGTCAACCGACGTGAGCGGCCGGGATTGACCGCGGTTGACTGCGCGCCGGCCCCACCTCCTCTAGGCTGACGGCACGCATCGAGAACGGGTCGGAGGTCGCCATGTCCCACTTCGGCGCCCCCGCACCCGGCGGGCCCGTACCGACCCCGGCCGCCGCGCACCAGCCACCGGGGGCCTGGTACCCGTCGGCTGGTTGGCAACATCCCGGTGCCCCGCATCAGCCGGGTGCCTGGCAACCGCCGGGGTGGCCGCAACCACCGCCGCGACGTGGTCCGGGTCCGGCCCTGATCACGCTGCTGGTGGTGAGCCTGATCGCGGTCGCCGCGCTGGTCGTGCTGTTGGTGTTGGTGGCCCGTCCCGACCCGACACCGACCGAATCGGACACCGACCCGACCGTGACCCGGGAGCCGGTGCCGAGTCCGTCCCCACCGGGCCCGCCCGAGCCGCCTTCGACCGAGCCGACCCCCACCCCGAGCACCGAACCGACCTCGGGTACCGACGCCGCGGCCCTGGTGGACAATCCGATCTACCCGGAGCCGATCCCGGCGAGCACCTGCACCGACGTCGCTGCCGCACCCACCGACCCGGCCGGCCTGCAATCGTACGGAGACCAGTGGGTCGACTGCCTGTCACAGGCCTGGGAGCCCCTGCTGACCAATACCGCCGGCAGCTTCG
>JAAYAO010000029.1 GCA_012719335.1 Propionibacterium sp.
CCGTATCCTGACGGCCATCAAGGCTTCCCAGTCCGGCAAGTGGGGCGACATCCAGTACCGGGACTGGCAGCGCTGGTCCTGCGAGGGTACCTTCCCCAACGCTTGGGAGGGTCGCCTGACCTTGCAGGCTGCCGGCACGAAGATCTCGGTTCCCGCTTGGGATCCCGAGCGCCGCCGTTTCGTTGAGGTTGAGTGCGTGGCTGAGTACGCGTTCACCGAGTCGGCTGGCAACCTGGACATCATCGTCGCTCGCTCTGACGACTACCCGGATGCGCTGGCGGCTGCTCCGCTGGCCGACGTGCTGGACGCCCCGATCCTGCTCAACCCGTCCGGGGCGCTCAACAGCGATGTCCGGGCCGAGATCGCGCGCCTCGCCCGTGAGGCCGGCGGACGGTCCCACGTCACCGTCCACCTGCTGGGCGGCACCGATGCCCTCTCGCACGATGTCGAGAACGCGATCGACGGCATCCCGAATGTCGACACCACCCTGCGCTACCAGGGCATCGACCGCTTCCAGACCGCCGTCAACATCGCTGGTGTCACGGTTGGTTACTACGGCATCGAGTCGGAAGCTGGGACGCGCGACATCAACAGCTACCTGACCACGGGCCGCAACTTCCCGGATGCCCTTTCTGCCGGTGCGGCCGCAGCCGAGAACGACGGCGTCGTGCTCCTGACCGATGGCGACAAGCCCGATCGCCGCGGCTTCACGGAGGACTTCCTCATCAATCTCCGCACGTGGGTGAACGATGACGTCCACCTGAACACCACCGAGAACTTCGCGGTGGGTGGCCCGTCGGCCAAGGCCGCTGCGGACTACGACATCCGTCTCGCTGCCGCCTACGTGGGTGCCGATCGGTACGAGACGGCCACCAAGACCGCCACGGCCACGTTCAGTGACCCCGAGTACATGGCGATCGTCTCCGGTGAGAACTTCGCTGACGCGCTGGTTGGTTCCGGCTTCATCGCCAACGCCGACGGCCCGCTGCTCCTCACCCGTAACGCCGGCCTGTCCCCGGTGACCGCCGACTACCTGAAGAAGAATGTTGACGATGGTGACACCATCGTCGTCTTCGGTGGCGGCAACAGCGTCTCGCGTCAGGTGAGCGCCGACGTGCAGGCCCTGCTCGACGAGCTCTTCGAGCTCCCGGAGTGGTGAACCCATAAGGGAAGCCGGTTGATCCGGTAACCTGCCACGAAGTCCCCCCGCCCTTTCAGGGCGGGGGGACTTTGCCGTCGGTCGGCGGTTTGTCGAGTCGGTTCGGGAGGGCGATGAGGAGGGCCGAGTGCGGCCTTCCCGCCTTGGGTGGTGGCGCCTTCGATGAGGTAGCCCGGTGCGTTGCGGGACGGGCGCACGCCACAGCAGCTTCACGACCGAGTCGCCATCGGGGAAACGTCCTCGGTTCTCGAAAATCTTCCTTAGTTGGTAATTCAACTATTCGAGCGCATTTATGGTCGAGAGGATCCGCCTGGCTTCGGGTGCGGATTCCAAGACCCGGATGAACCGTTCCCACGCGTTCTCCCAGGTGCCACGGCGGCGTCCCGACACGACTGTCGACGGCCACGAGAAACTGACCAGTGACGGTCATGAATGTGACCACTGGCGGTCATGAGAACTGACCGGGAGGAATTGTCAAATCCTGTGGATGGGTTGATTAGGCGGCGTTCGGTTGGGGGTCCGATTGGTCGGGTCGTTCGACCTGTTTGCTGTTGGTGAAGGGGACGCCGGCGCGGACGAGCGCGACCAGGTGGGGTGCGTTCACCATGCGCCACCGGGCCTGGGCGGCTTCGATGAGCTTGAACGCCATCGCTATGCCAGCGGCTCTCGAGCCGGGGCCCTTGGTGACGCGTTGACGTAGCCGGACGGTCGCGAACGTCGACTCGATCGGGTTCGTGGTCCGCAGATGGACCCAGTGCTCGGCCGGGTAGTCGTAGAACGCGAGGAGCACGTCGAGGTCGTCGGTGATCTTCGCGGCTGCTTTGGGCCACTTGGCGCCGTACTCGGCGGCGAACGCCTTGGCCGCCGTCTGGGCGTGGGTCTTGTCTTCGGCGTTGTAGATCTCGGCGAGGGCCTTCTTCGCGTTCGGGTGGGCCGACTTCGGCAGGGCGGCCAGGACGTTGCCAGTCTTGTGGAACCAGCAGCGTTGTTCCTTGGTGTCGGGGAACACGTCCCGGACGGCCCGCCAGAATCCGAGGGCACCGTCCCCGGCGGCCAGCACGGGAGCCCGCATCCCGCGGCGTTTGCAGTCGCGGAGCAGGTCCGCCCATGATTCCGACGACTCCCGGAACCCGTCGGCGAGCGCGATCAGCTCCTTGTGGCCATCGGCGCGGACCCCGATCATCACCAGCAGGCAGATCTTGTCCTGCTCCAAGCGGACCTTTACGTGGATCCCGTCGACCCACACGTACACGTAGTCGACGTCACGCAGGCTGCGCTTACCGAACGCGTCCGCCTCGTCTTGCCACTGGCCGGTGAGCCGGGTGATCGTCGCCGCAGACAGGCCGGCTGCCGACCCGTGAGCCCCTCCGCGCGAAGCCTCAACACCAGCTTCGCCTTGATCCTGCGTACCATCCGAACTACTCCTTCTGCCGCGTGATCAGCCACGCGGCAGAAGGAGCCTAGGAAGGCGGCGCCG
>JAAYAO010000261.1 GCA_012719335.1 Propionibacterium sp.
ATCCGGGCGGGGGCACGTTCATGTTCGGACCCCGACGCCGGTTGACCGGGCACGCAGTGCCCGCGTCGAAACCACGCCGAGGATGCCACTCGTGCCGTGCACGCGAAATCGATGAACCCGCAGCCGTGCCGCTTTCCTGCGAGCCGAGGGCTCGCGAACCCGCCGGGCTCAGCGCACCTGGGAGGCGCGCTCACCGGCGCGCGAGACGACCTGCTTCCACTGGTCGTCGGAGAAGTCGAACTCACCATCGACCGGCAGCACCAGGTAGGCGACGCTGCTGTTGGCGGTGACCACACCGACCCGGTAGCCCAGGTCGCCCGAGCCGGACTTCTGGGTGACCTCGTAGACGTAGCCCTCCACGTCGGCCCCACGGGCGCCGTGCCCGTCGACCTCGACCGGATCGGACACGGTCGCGGTCAGCATCCGGTCGGTGCACGAGGACATCGACTTGTTGACCTCTTCGACGAAGCTCTTGGCCGAATCCTCGCTGTTCATCGTCAGCAGCACCTCGTCCATCCCGAAGGCGGTCGGGCTGGCCGGATCGTCCATCAACAGGAAGGTCGTCTGCCGGGCGTCCTCGGCATTCTTCACCGCACCCCAGGAGGAAACGCCCTCACACTGGGAGCCGATCACGGTGATGTCGCTCGTTGCCGGGTTCGCCGACCAGGAACCGGCACCCGAGGTGATCCGCGGGATGTCGGCCGGGCTCAGGAAGCCCGGGTCGCCACCGTCGGTGGGCGGTGGGCCCTGGGCGACGCCGGGGGTCAGGCTGCACAGACCTACCGCGGCATTGCACTGGGCGTCGATCACCCCGGCCATCGCCCGGGCCAGGCCGGACATCTCGACCGGCTTCTCGGGCTGGGCAATGTCGATGACGTTCACCGCGGTACCGGTGCGGGCGATCAGGATCGTGTGTCGAATGCCCTTGTCGTCCTGCACCTCGGTGGTGATGCCGACCGCTTCATTGCCGACGTCACTGATGTTGTAGCCACCGGTGATCAGGGTCGGTTCCTTGTCGCAGGCGCCCAACTGGGTGGCCCGGTTCGCGAACACCTGGGCGGCTTCCTCGGCGGTGGCATAGGTGTCGACCACATGCAGGGCGGTGGCACCGTCCTCACCGGTGGTCAGGGTGCGCAACATCGTCGCGCGCGGCACCGCCGCCCCGTCCACGGTCAGCCGGATGCAGGTCGGACGCGGCGACTCGTCGGTCAACCCCTCCTGGGTCAGCGACACCTTCCAGGGCTGGTCGGTGATCTGCTTGGCGGCCGCATCGGTGAGCATCATTCGCTCGGCGGGGAAGGGTTCGGGCGGCCGGGTGCTGCCGGGGGTCTCCGAACCGGGCGGCTCGGTCGCCACCGGGTTGTCGCTACCGGTGATCACCGCATAGCCGATCGCCACCGCAATGATCAGCAGGGCCGCGACCCCGGCCAGCGACAGCGAGAAGCGGGTGCGCTTGTCCAGCGACGAATCGGTCGGGGCGTCCCATTCGACCAGGTGCCCTTCCTTGGCCCGGGCCGGGGTGCCGCCGCGCTTGCCGCGTTCCTTGACCATGGCCGGGGGACGAGCCGGGCCGGCGATCTTGCCGGCCGGAACCGGGCCGACCGGTTCGGGTGCCGGGGCCTGCGGGGCCGGGGCCGGTTGGTTGGCATACGACGGCGGCTGCAGGGTCGGCATCGGCGGCGGACGCAGCACGGTCCCATCCTCGGGCACCGACGGGGTTTCGGGGGCGGCGGGAGGCTCGGGGGCCCGCGCCGTGGTGGCCGCCGCAGCGGGGGCGGCCGGTTCGATCTTGCGCGGTTCACGCCCCGCGGGCGGTCGCAGCACGGTCTCATCGGCCGGTGGGCCGCTCACGTCCTCGGCGGGCGTGGCGGGAGCGACGGGCGGGTGGCCGCGGCGTCCCACCGGACGCAGCACCGTGGCGTCCTCGGGAGCATCACCGTCATCGGTGGGCGGCGGGGCCGAGGTGATCCGCACCCGGCGGGCCGGCGCGGAGACCTGTTGGATCGGGGGGTGCGCAGTGGGCTCCGGGGCGGTCCAGGCGCGGCGGGAAACCGGTGCCGGTTCGTCGGCGTGGTCGGCTTCGGGCCACACCCCGCGACGACCGCGAACGTTCGCATCGTCACCGGCAGAGGGACGGGAGGAGTCGTCGGTGAACGCGCGCCGCGGGCGCGGTGCATCGGTGCCTTCGGCCACTGCTACTCCTCTCCGACGGCGTGGAAGTCGACCTGAGTACAACTCCCGAGCAGCCCGAGTCGTTCCCAGTGTGCCTGGTGTGACGACCGAGAGCAAAGGATGAGCCCATCCGTCCTGCCCACCGGTCGGTCAACCCACGGGAGTTTATCGCCCACAGGCGTGTCATGGCGAGTCAGGGTGGATGCAGGGGTGAGCATGGACCCGACATGAGTACCGGCTCCAGCCGCCGTCGCGGCCCTCAGATCACGCTGGCGGTGACCACCGCCGACCACGACGACAGTCCCGACGAACCGAGCGGCGACCGGGTGTTGCCGCCGGTTCCGGCCGGGCTGATCGGTGGCGCGGTGGCCGCCGCGGGTGGCTGGATTCTGGTCGCCGGCCTGGTGGTGGCCGCCTGGTTGAGCGCTCAGGTGGGCAGCCTCACCGACGCCCTGCGGGTGGCCACCGGGGTGTGGATCGCCGGACACGGCGGCGGGTTCGTCACGGGCACCACCCGGTGGACGGTGATCCCGCTCGGGCTCACCCTGCTCTTCGCGGTGATGGTGCACGCGGTCGCGGCCTTCGCCGCCCGGCAATACCTGGCCGGGCACCCCGACCCCACCGACGCCGACCGGGCCCGCGCGGCCCGGCACGCCACCGGCCTGGTGGTGCTCGGCTATCTGGTCGGCCCGGTGGGCGCGGCGCTGTGGCTCGGTGCGGCCGAACAAGCCGCCCGGGTCTTTCTCGGCGCGGCCCTGGTGGCGGCGGTGTTCGGCGGGCTGGGAGCGGCCCGGGGGGAACGCCACCGCTGGTTGTCCCGGTTGCCGCGGCCCTGGCCGGCGGTGATTCGCGGCACGCTGGCCTCGGTCGCCACCCTGCTGGTGTTGGGGCTGGCCCTGCTGGTCGCGGCGGTGATCACCCACTGGGAGCGGGTGGACGCGCTCACCGCCTCCCTGGAGGCGGGCCCCGCCGGCACCGTACTGCTGTGGATTCTGCAGGTGGCCTTCCTGCCCAATGTCGTGGTGTGGAGCACCTCCTGGCTGCTCGGCGCCGGCTTCACCTTCGGCGTCGACTCGGTGGTCTCCCCGGCGGTCACCGATCTGGGGCTGTTGCCGGCCATCCCGCTGCTCGGCGCGCTGCCGTCCGAAGGTGCCGGGTCGATCCACCCGCTGTGGTGGTTGCTCGGCGGTGTGGTGGCCGGGGTGGTCGCGGCCCTGTGGGCGGTGCGGCAGCGGCCTCGGGCCCGGTTCGACGAGACCGCGCTGATCGGGGGCCTGGCCGGTCTGCTGACCGCCCTCGGTTTCGTCGGCCTGGCCGCGATCAGCGGTGGCGACCTCGGCACCGAACACCTGGTCGGCGTCGGCCCGCGACTGCTGGAACTGCTGATCATGTCGCTGGGGGTGCTCGGCATCACCGGGGTGGTCACCGGTCTGACCGTGGGCCTGCTGCGGCTGCGCCGCGCGCGGAGCGAGGACGTCGGCCCGCCCGGGGCGGACGAGGACACCGACGACGACTGAGCCCCGCGACGCATTCGACCAACCCCACCGTCGTCCCGATAGGCTTGCCCGGTGCGCATTGTGGTGCTGGTCTCCGGCTCGGGGACGTTGTTGCAGGCCCTGTTGGACGCCGTGGCCCACGGCGGCTACCCGGCCGAGGTCGTTGCCGTCGGATCCGACCGGGCCGACGCCCACGGTTTGGTGCGAGCCACCGAAGCCGGGGTGCCCACCTTCGTCCACCCCTACCGCCGCGGCGAGGACCGGGCCGCCTGGGACGCCGAACTCACCGCCCTGGTGGCCGAGTACCACCCCGACCTGATCGTCTCGGCCGGGTTCATGAAGCTGGTGGGTGAGGCCTTCCTGGCCGAGTTCGGTGGCCGGATGATCAACACCCACCCGTCCCTGCTGCCGGCCTTCCCGGGCATGCAGGCGCCCGCCGACGCCCTGGCCCACGGGGTGAAGGTCACCGGCGCCACGGTGTTCCACGTCGACGCCGGGGTCGACACCGGCGAGATCATCGCCCAGCAGGCGGTGGACGTCTGGCCGGGGGACACCGTCGAAACCCTGCACGAACGCATCAAGATTGTGGAACGAGAACTGCTCGTCGACACGGTGGCCGCATTGGCCGAGGAGAAACATGACTGAGGACACGATCATTCCGCTGCGCCGCGCCCTGGTGTCGGTCTACGACAAGACCAAGCTCACCGAGCTCGGCCGGCAACTCGCCGACGCCGGGGTGGAGATCGTCTCCACCGGCTCCACCGCCCGCACCCTCGCCGAGGCGGGTATCGCGGTCACCGGCATCGAGGACGTCACCGGTTTCCCCGAATGCCTGGACGGCCGGGTGAAGACCCTGCACCCGCACGTGCACGCCGGCATTCTCGCCGACCGGCGCCTGGACGACCACCGGCAGCAGTTGACCGACCTGAACATCACCCCCTTCGACCTGGTGGTGGTGAACCTCTACCCGTTCACCGAAACCGTGGCCTCCGGGGCGGCCCCCGACGAGTGCATCGAACAGATCGACATCGGTGGGCCGACGATGGTGCGGGCCGCGGCGAAGAACCACCCCTCGGTGGCCGTGTTGACCTCGGTCGACCAGTACGACGGCCTCACCGCCGCCCTGGCCGCCGGCGGGTACACCCTGCAGCAACGCCGCGATCTGGCCGCGGCCGCCTTCGTGCACACCGCCACCTACGACATCGCGGTGGCGTCCTGGATGACCTCGACGGTGGCCACCACCGACGACCCGCTGTTCCCCGAATGGTTGGGTGCCTCCTGGACCCGGATCGGCACCCTGCGCTACGGCGAGAACTCCCACCAGCCGGCCGCGTTGTACAACTACGCCCCCGGCCCGGCGGGCATCGTGCAGGCCGAACTGCTGCACGGCAAGGAGATGAGCTTCAACAACTACACCGACGGGGAGGCCGCCTACCGGGCCGCCCACGACTTCGACGACCCGGCGGTGGCGATCATCAAGCACGCCAACCCCTGCGGTATCGCGGTCGGCGCCGACATCGCCGAAGCGCACCGCAAGGCCCACGCCTGTGACCCGGTGTCGGCCTTCGGCGGGGTGATCGCCACCAACCGTCCGGTCAGCGTCGAGATGGCCGAGGCGGTCGCCGAGATCTTCACCGAGGTCGTCCTCGCCCCCGGTTACCAGGACGGGGCGTTGGAGATTCTCAGCCGCAAGAAGAACATCCGGCTGCTCACCGTGCCGGCCTACACCCACCGGCAACGCACCCTGCACCCGATCTCCGGCGGGGCCCTGTTGCAGGCCCCCGATCAACTCGACGCCCCCGGCGACGACCCGGCGAACTGGACCCTGGCCACCGGCGCCCCCGCCGACGAGGCCAGCCTGGCCGACCTGCGCTTCGCCTGGCGGGCCTGCCGCGCGGTCAAGTCGAATGCGATTCTGCTGGCCGACGACGGCGCCTCGGTCGGGGTCGGGATGGGTCAGGTCAACCGGGTCGACTCGGCCCGGCTCGCGGTCGAACGTGCCGGTGCCGACCGGGCCCGTGGTGCGGTGGCCGCCTCCGACGCCTTCTTCCCCTTCGCCGACGGCCTGCAGATTCTGCTGGACGCCGGGGTGCGTGCGGTCGTCCAACCCGGCGGGTCGGTGCGTGACGCCGAGGTGATCGAAGCCGCCGAAGCGGCCGGCATCACCATGTACCTGACCGGTACCCGCCACTTCTTCCACTGACAGGAGCTGAGCCGATGACTGCGCAGAAACTGGACGGCAAGGCTGCCGCCGCCTCGATCAAGGACGAACTCGCCACCCGGGTTGCCGCCCTGCGGGAACGGGGCATCGTGCCCGGCCTGGGCACCGTGCTGGTCGGGGACGACCCCGGCTCGCACTCCTATGTGCGCGGCAAGCACCGCGACTGTGAACAGGTCGGGATCGCGTCGATCAAGGTGGAGCTGCCCGCCGACGCGTCCGCCGCCGACGTCGAGGCCCGGATCAACGAACTGAACGCCGATCCGGCCTGCACCGGGTACATAGTGCAGTTGCCGTTGCCGAAGCACCTGGACGACAACTGGGCGCTCGGCCTGATCGACCCCGACAAGGACGCCGACGGCCTGCACCCCACCAATCTGGGCCGGCTGGTACTGGGTGAACCCGGGCCGTTGCCGTGCACCCCGCGCGGCATCATCGA